>NZ_JADEWA010000048.1:0-19682 GCF_015207865.1 Dolichospermum sp. LEGE 00246 | reverse complement strand
TCCAACAACATCCTGAAAATCCTGAAAATCCTGGATATCCTGATTCAGACAAAATCATCTCCAAAATCCCAACAAACAATCATTAAACAACATCCTGAAAAATCCCAACTTCCCACAAACAATCATCCAACAACATCCTGAAAATCCTGAAAATCCTGGATATCCTGATTCAGACAAAATCATCTCCAAAATCCCAACAAACAATCATTAAACAACATCCTGAAAAATCCCAACTTCCCACAAACAATCATCATAATTATGTTGGTGGTTGAAAAGCCTATATATATGGGCGCACACTTTCCCACCTATGACATAATCATAATACAAGCTTTGCGTTTTGTCAAGTCTTGATTGTCTGAATCAGGATGTCAAGGATTTGAGGATTAACAGGATAAATTTTAACCTCTTACCTTTGCGTCTTTGCGCCTTTGCGTGAGACTAAAATTCCTACCCTTAATCAGCAACGCTTTTTTATTAATCAGGTTTTATTTTCAAAATCTAAGTAGTGAGACAGAATTAATTACACAATGTCATTGCGTAAGCGTAGCGTGGCGTTAGCCATATGGAACGAAGTGAAATCAAGCAATTCCAAGGGTTGTGATTGCTTCCCTTCGCTCGCAATGACTGTAAATATTTTTGTTCAATTACTTATACTGTTCCCTGTCACCTGCTGTTTACTACCTATCCACCAAGCTAGTCCACCCATAAACAGCACTCCCATAACTCCCTGCAAAGGATTATTATTTACACCAGTCACCCAATCAGGAACTTGACCCGAATATTTGGTTAATTGCCCTACATTAATAATGTAATAACCCCAAACTAACCCACCATGTAAACCAATTGGTAAGCCTAAACGTCCCCGTCGCCAACGTTTTCCCCATACTTGCGTGAAACCCAACAACACCAAAGCCGGAAACTGGGGTAAAGTATGAATAATTGCCTCCAAAGGTTTAATAAAATGGGATACAGCAAATAAAATTGCATCTATCCTCATAGCGATATTTAATTTATAATCTCGTTGTAACTCATCCAACAACCAACCCCGAAATAATAATTCTTCTGCAAAACCCACACCCAAACTAACTAACAAACCTTCTAAAATTATTTTGACTAGAAATACTTGAGGTTGTTGCCATATTAACCAACCTAGTACACCTTCTAAACCAAATAAAACTAAAACACTAGTTAGTCCAATAGCTAACCCCTGCAACACATTCACCCCATTAAGACGCGTAAATTCTAACCCATAATGGCTGAATATTTTTGGTTGCTGATAAACTTGTGTACCCCAAATATTCAGCAGGAAAATAAACTCTACATATAATATAACTAGAGTTAAAATACTTTCTAAATTAGTATCTTCAACTAGTAAATAAATTGGTACAGCTAAGGGTAGCCATAAGAATAGTAAGGCCAGTATAAAACAAACTAGCCTCACAGGAAAGGGGTATTGGGTAAGTTGAGTAAGATTAATTTTCATAAAGTTAGTCAATTATCATCAGTCAACAATATACTGCTAATGACCAATGACTAATGACCAAAAACTATTCTTCTGGTTCAATTGTACTACTTAAACCATGATTGTTGAGGGTTTCAGAATAGAACTCCGCGTGTTCTTGAGCGCAAGTAATAACCAAAGCTAACCCGTTATGGTGAGCTTCCATCATGATACTAACAGCTTGCGGTTGGGTGATGCTATTAACAGTAGTCATTAGCACTTGTACAACGTACTCCATCGGATTATAATCATCATTATGGAGCAAGACGCGATACTGAGGCGCAAGCTTGCGGGATGTAGAACGCTTCTCAATGGTTTCGACTGACACGGTTCTTTGCTCTTTTATCGTTGATTTACTAGAATATGTTCCTGTTCAGCATTTGCTTAACAGTTATTTACTTCTGCATTGCCGTATTCCCATCTTAAAATACCTTTGGCACTGCTTAGAAGCTTTTCCTATGACATCATAGCACAAACACAAGAAATTTACATTAATAATTGGGACAGAAAAATTTTCCCTTATTTTCTATCTCATCACTGGCAACGGGAATTATTAAAATTAAGGAAACTGCCACACAGAAGTCAATACTCTAGATAGTTATGGATATCAGCCCAAAATTTCAACCAGGACAAATTGTATCTTTGGATTATAGCCATCAGCATCTTTATGCAGAAGTTATTGAAATCGTCGTTTCCCGACAATTGTGCTGGGTGCGCCCTTTACTGCTTGTGAACTCTACCTCAGAATTACCACTCATAATTGATTTACAAGGTGTATCAGATTTGTTCTGGCCACTAGATTTGTTTAGACCGGCTTTAGATACAGAAGTTATTACTTTTTTAGGGCAACTTTTTCCTAAAGAACTAAAATTTGAGCCTGATTTAGTAGCTAAACAACAATTTAATTTATTTATTCATCAACTGTGGCAAGCATATCAACAAGGACAAGAAACATAAAGAGACTTAATTGCATAGGCAATACTAGCAACAATAGGATGTTAGTACGCAGCGTCAATACCTTCCAGTACGAGTATTATCCCCAGGTAGGAACTAACTGTACCCGACCAGCATCCATCTCTGCCATTAGTAATTCTAAAGCTTCATAGTCAACATCAGAGATATGACCTAGCTTTGTTAATTCCGAGTTAATCTCATTTTCGATTTCTGGCGTTAGCTTGCGGATATGCAGGGCTTTTTCTACCAACTGACGAATCACGTATCGAGTTTTCATAACAAATAAACCAAATTGCAGTTACTAGTCATTATCTAAGACAATGCTCGGTATAAAAGGTGATTTATACCTCTCGACCCTGTGATTTAGATCACTACTAAATAATCAAGACCAGTTATTCGGTAACTCTGTTTTTATCAATGATAAGGGTAAAAGTCAAGGTGGACAATTACAGAGAAATTTTCCTGGAACTACCTCCATTCACAGTTTCAGCAAGAGTAACTGCTATAGGGACAGATGATGAATCTGCATTCAGAAGGCATAAGTAGATTGTTTTTTAACTTGCTAAAAAAAAATGTATATATAATTACACTTTACCATTGACTTATGACAATCTTTAAATAAACCCAGTCAAGCTATAAAGATTGAGTAAAGAGACTTCCAACTTGTAGCCAAGTCAGAAAAAAAAGTTGATCTGCAAACAAGATGCAAATCTACACTTATAAAAGCTTAGGGGATAATGTCAATATAATTCCTAAAACTTTGCGCCTTTGCTTCTGGAAGCCTCTGCACGTGCCTCTTTCAGAGGAACTTCGTTAACGCGCAGCGTGCCGTAGGCATAACCTAATTCAGGCAGCACCAAATTTGCAAGATAAAATTATTGAACTTCAGTCAAAATCTCTAATTAATGCTAGTCTTGGGGTGGTTAGCTGTAATTTATGGTAGCTAGAAGATAGCAAAGTGGCTGTTTTAGTTGAACAATTAATAACATCGGATATTTTAAAACCTGCCCGTTACCTGGGTAATGAGCGTTTAGCAGTCCATAAACCTTGGGATACGGCAACAATCCGTTGGGTTTTGACCTATCCAGAAGTGTATGAGGTAGGGGCATCAAATTTAGGGCATATCATCTTATACAATATTTTGAATGTCCAGCCTCGCCAGTTGTGCGATCGCGCTTATCTACCAGGAGCGGATTTAGCCGCCAAACTTCGCACCACGCAGACACCCCTGTTTGCAGTGGAATCTAAACGGTGGTTGACGGACTTCGATATTTTAGGCTTTAGTCTCAGTTACGAATTAGGATGCACCAATATTTTAGAAATGTTGGACTTAGCCGGAATCCCCGTGACTAGAGAAGAACGGTTACAGGGAAATTACCCGCTAATTTTTGCTGGTGGACAAACAGCAACCTCTAACCCCGAACCCTATACAGATTTCTTCGATTTCATGGTTTTGGGAGATGGTGAAGAACTACTTCCCGAAATTGGCTTGGTTTTAGAAGAAGGGAAAGAATCAGGCTTGAGTCGTCAAGAACTATTATTAGACCTGGCGCAAATTCCTGGTGTCTATGTGCCGCAGTTCTATGAGATGGGTGTAGGTGGGGCTGTATATCCCCTGCGTCCAGATGTACCCAAAAGAGTCCTCAGAAGAGTCGCCACACCCATTCCTGCCTATTCTATCGGCTTAGTTCCCTATGTAGAAACAGTCCATGATCGCCTCACCATTGAAATTCGTCGCGGTTGTACTCGCGGTTGTCGCTTCTGTCAACCAGGAATGCTAACTAGACCAGCGAGGGATGTCGAACCGGAAAAAGTGGTAGAAGCTATAGAAAAGGGAATGCGGGAAACTGGTTACAATGAGTTTTCCCTGTTGTCTTTAAGTTGTTCAGATTATTTAGCCCTACCAGCGGTGGGGATGGAAATAAAAAATCGCTTAAAAAATGACAACATTTCCCTCACCTTACCTAGTCAAAGAGTAGATAGGTTTGATGAAAATATTGCCAATATCCTGGGAGGTACGCGCCAAGGTGGGTTAACCTTTGCTCCAGAAGCGGGTACACAAAGAATGCGGGATATTGTCAATAAGGGGTTGACAAATGAAGAGTTACTGCGGGGTGTAAAAACAGCGTGGTCACAAGGTTGGGATAAAATCAAGCTGTATTTTATGATTGGTTTACCCGGTGAAACCGATGCCGATGTGATTGGCATTGTGGAAACGGTAAGATGGTTAAAGCAAGAATGTTGGGAAAAGGGCAGAAGATCCTTAAACTTCACTTTGACCATTTCCAATTTTACCCCCAAACCCCATACTCCCTTTCAATGGCATTCAGTTTCCACAACGGAGTTTGCGAGAAAGCAAAACCTCCTGCGGGAAGAATTTCGGGGAATGCGGAATGTGAAAGTAAATTTCACGGATTTTCGGATCTCGGCGATGGAAGACTTTATTGGTAGAGGCGATCGCACTCTGGGGAAAGTGTTACATCGGGCTTGGAAATTGGGTGCAGGCATGGATGCTTGGTTTGATAATGTAGATAAAGCCTTTACAGCTTGGGGAACAGCCATTACCGAAGCCGGTCTAGACTGGAAATACCGTCAAGTGGAAAATGGCGAATGGAATCTGTTTGCTGTCAGCAACAACGAACAAGAAACTCTATCACCTCTGGATACTCCCTTACCTTGGGATCATATTGATACTGGCATTGATAAAAAGTGGCTGCAACAAGACCTACAACGCGCTCTAGAAGCTGCAATTGTCCCTGACTGCTCTTTTGAAGGTTGTTCTCATTGTGGAGTCTGTGGCACTGATTTCGGTCATAATGTGGTTATGGCTGCACCACCCATTCCCAGCTTTGCCGGCGATTTTGTCCCCAACACCACCAAAGCCCAACGATTGCGAGTATGCTTTGGTAAACAAGGAAATATGGCTTTAGTCAGTCACTTAGATTTGATGCGTCTATTTGATCGAGTTATGCGCCGTGCCGGTTTACCCATCACCTTCACAGGTGGTTTTCATCCTGGACCGAGGATTGCTTTAGCCAGTGCTTTAAGTTTAGGTGCTACCAGTAGTGGAGAAATAGTTGATTTTGAGTTGACTGAACCAATTGATGTGGCAACTTTTCATACCCAATTGGTTAAACAACTACCTGCTGACATTCCTGTGTATAATGTGGTAGAAATAGACATCAAGTCTCCCTCCGCTACCCAAAAGCTAGAAGCAGCCGAGTATTTACTCACATTGTCTACAGCCCAAAGCGAGGGACAATCGGCACAATGGCAAAACTGGATTGAGACTATTAAACATCAAGAGGAGATTTTATCGGCACATACAACCAAATCCGGTAAACAGCAATTAATAAATCTGCGCGATCGCCTGTGGGAGATAGAATTAATTTCAGTCTCTCATCAAGAATTGGACTCAATAGCCGTTGTGCGTTACTTGGGTAGCTGTCGTCCTGATGGAGTAATCTTGCGTCCTGAGCAAATCTTGTCTATGCTAGAAACAGTAGCAAATGTAGAATTTCACATCTTGCATATCCACCGCCAGCGTCTAGTAGTCTGTCAACCCGAAAATGACGGGTGAAGGCAAGCAGGGGGAGAAGAGAAGCAAGGGGGGCAGGGGAGGGAAGAACAGCAGTTTTTTCCGCTCATTACCCGTCAAAATAAATTTGACGAACTTCTAGTTATTGGCTAAGTTGCTAGTAGTTGTCAAAAATTAGCACATTGTAGGAATTGATTTTTGGCAAGGTTGCGTTAGAATAATGATCAAGAGAAATTTTCTGGCACTGCATTGAATGACTTGATTCACTCCCTGCGATCATCACAGGAACGAAGGCAAAGATATACAGTAGATTGCAAATTAATGAGGTACAGGATCTAAATTCAAAGCCGGACAGCAAGCCAGTTTTACTCCTGACTCGGTGAATTCTGCTGTAAGAATGTCACTTCTAAGATTGTATCCCAGAGAAACTCTACTGCTGATTACAAATCACAAGAAATAACGAATGGCACGGAAGCCATTTGGCTTTAGATAATGGAGGAAGTGCCAACGGCGAATTTATTCGCAGTGACATGATATAATTAATGAGCTAGTAGGAGTAACTATCAACGCAAAGAAGTGTTTTATTAAGGAGAAACCCCTGATTTATCTCGTCTCGGCATAGCCGTAGCCTGGGTAAACAAGCAATGGTGAAGCATGGAGCGTTTAACACTAAAAACTGATGGCATCGGAAAGCACTAAATCAATCTAAAAGTAAGCACAATTGCAATACCTGTCGTACTAGTAATTGTTTTGAGTGTCTAAGGGATACTTGACTGTCCCTTTTAAGCAAGTCTTAAAGAATCTGCGTGTCTTCAGACCGCAGAGTGTCAATAACAATAGCTTTCCTTAACTTCTCCATTGACCGATCCAAGTCCATCTCTTAAATAAGACTTGCTTTTATTGCGGGCTTTTAAGCAATTGCTATGAATGCAAGTGTGTTCAATTGTAAAAATACAACATAAATATTGACAGGGATTACAACCCTGCCATAATTCTTACAATGATGACCACATGAGTTATCTGCACCTAGCTAGACTTTCTAGTAAAAACACGGATAGTGAATCCAGTGATTAAGGCAGATTTCCCTACATCGGCAGATGGTAAACCCAAAGAGATACCGTGTCTAGACGCAGAGGTTTTTTACCACGCGTGTGTTATTTCAGAAGTCAGGAGTCAGCGAGTCAGGAGTAAAAACCTGGTTGGGGATGAGTTTCATGATTAATTGATGTCCTAACTACCTTGTGTGTTGCTATATTTAGATATGGTCAGCTTTACTTAATGAATCTTAACTTTGAAACCGATATCTACGGATATCCAAAGTTTAAATAGCAGCGTATAGTAGGGGAAATCAGCCAAGGGCGGTTGATGGAAGTTCTTAGACTATATACAGCTATTCAGGAATAATCCGGCGTGTAAACGCAATCACAGTATCATTAGCTCTTCACAACTTTGCAGAGCTACTCAAATTGAAATTTTTTATTACTAGTAGCGTCTTGTAGCAGCGACCGTTAGGACAAGCGGGATAACAAAGAAATTCCTGGTAATTCCCGGCGGTGCTGCCAATTTTTGAGGAAATTGAATGCCAAAACAAATTATCATCGCGGAGCAGCATCAAATTGCTGCTGTATTTTCAGAAGATCAAATACAAGAACTCGTTGTAGCTACGGGTCATCACCAAATTGGTGATATCTATCTGGGTGTAGTAGAAAATGTATTACCTGGGATAGATGCGGCTTTTGTCAATATCGGCGATCCAGAACGCAACGGATTTATTCACGTCACTGATTTAGGTCCATTAAGGCTGAAACGTAGTGCAGCAGCAATCACAGAACTGTTGACACCACAACAAAAAACCTTAGTGCAGGTGATGAAAGAGCCAACCGGATCAAAAGGTCCCAGGCTCACAGGTAACATCACATTACCTGGACGTTATGTAGTGTTAATGCCCTATGGACGAGGGGTAAATTTATCGAGACGGATTAAAAGCGAAAGTGAACGTAACCGGCTGAGAGCTTTGGCTATTTTAGTGAAACCAGCAGGGATGGGGTTACTTGTACGCACAGAAGCAGAAGGAAAGCCAGAAGAAGCCATTATTGAAGATTTGGAAGTGCTGCAAAAGCAGTGGGAAATTGTCCAGCAAGAAGCAGTGACTTCCCGTGCGCCGGCTCTACTGAATCGTGATGATGACTTTATTCAGCGCGTTCTTAGAGATATGTATGGTAGTGATGTGAATCGCATAGTTGTTGATTCCAGCACTGGTTTAAAACGAGTGAAGCAGTATTTACAAAACTGGAGTGGTGGACAAACACCCCAAGGATTGTTAATTGATCATCACCGCGATCGCTCACCCATCTTAGAATATTTCCGCATCAATGCCGCCGTCCGTGAAGCCCTCAGACCCAGGGTAGATTTACCATCAGGCGGTTATGTGATCATCCAACCAACGGAAGCTTTAACCGTCATAGATGTGAACTCCGGTTCATTCACCCGTTCGGCAACTGCCAGAGAAACAGTGCTGTGGACAAACTGCGAAGCAGCAGCGGAAATTGCCCGTCAGTTACGGTTGCGGAACATTGCAGGTGTGATTGTGGTTGATTTCATTGATATGGAATCCCGACGTGATCAAATGCAAGTTTTAGAACACTTTAACAAAGCTCTTAAAGCTGATAAAGCCCGTCCCCAAATTGCCCAACTGACTGAACTAGGTTTGGTGGAACTTACTCGTAAGCGTCAAGGTCAAAACATTTATGAATTGTTTGGCGAAACTTGTCCTACTTGTGGCGGCTTAGGACATACCGTCAGATTACCTGGAGAACTAGAAAACCGTCTGCCTATACCGGCTGCGGACATCCCAGAGCGATTTGTACCCATACCGCAAAGAGAATCTCGTCCACCTGCACCCACTACTCGCATACCAGATATCGGTAGTGTGCCACAAGGGACACCAAAAGATGTCTATGATGGCTTTGGTGATGGATTTGAAACTGAACCGGAATTTAGTTCTCTGCATCTGATCAATCATCCTAGTTACCAAGAATTAAATGATAAGCGTCGTACCCGGACCCGCCGTAGCCGCATTAGTGTGAATGGTGGTAACGGTAAGGATGAATCCCGCTTACCTAGTAATCCTCTAGCTTTTGTTAATGATTCAGATTTAGACTTAGAAGAACCTGAATTACCAATACCAGAAATCTCTCCCCCAACTATTAATAAATCAGGTTGGACGGAAAGACCAGAACGGACAAAGGTAAAATTAGACCCGATTAAGGTAGAACCACCAGAGGTGATTACGGTGGAAATGTCAGCAAAGGAACAGGATACTTATGCTGAAATGGGAATTTCTCCTTTACTCAAGTTAGATCGGGAAGGAAAAAATCCTAGATCGGTGATTATCAATGTTGTGCAACCAGGACAATCACCTATTGAAGAATCTGAAGTTGTCCCTGAACCAATTGTTACTGAAAAAACACTTCCTGAAGTTGTCGCTATTAAACTACCGACATCGAAATTTGAGATAGAAGAAGATTCATCCTTTCCACCATTAGCAATATTTCCAGAATTGACAGAAATTCTTGGAGAAAAAGCAACTAAATCTGAAGGAAAAATAGAACCTGAGAAAGAAACTAAAGTTGAAGAAAAAACGGAAATTGAAAAAGAAATAGAATCTGATAGTAATAGTAGTTCTATTCCTAATCGTCGTCGTCGTCGTCGTTCATCAGCCCTAGATACAGATGGTTTCGGACTGTGATTTTCATGATTTGTGTGATTTTTGTGATTGATTAATTAATTAATTGATTAATTAATTGATTGATTAATGAATTAATCAGGTAAATCAAATCAATGAGATAAATCATAGTTCCGATTAATCATCTACATCAAATAAATCAAACAAATCATAGTTTAGACAATGGCAGACATTAAACCTGCATCCTGGGATAATTCGAGTTGGTTAGAGTTTTCTACTTACTCAAATATGCAGGGTGCAGTTGGGGGTGTAGATGAGGTAGGTAGGGGTGCTTTATTTGGGCCTGTGGTAGCAGCGGCAGTTATATTACCAGTAGACGCTTTATCAATACTGATGTTAGATAACATTAAGGATAGTAAAAAGTTGTCTAGTTCTCGGAGAACTAAACTGGCTCAAAAAATTGCCACGTTGGCTGTAGATTGGAGAATTGGTTATGCTACAACGAAGGAAATAGATGAGTTGAATATTTTACAGGCGACTCTTTTGGCAATGAAGCGGGCTGTTTTGAAGTTGCGGGTAAAGCCGGAACTGTTTTTGATTGATGGTAATCAGTTGGTGAAGAATTTGCCAATACCTCAAGAAACAGTTGTCAAAGGTGATGAGCGATCGCTTAATATTGCCGCAGCTAGTATCATGGCAAAGGTTTGGCGTGATGATTTGCTGCAACGGTTAGCGTTAAAATATTCCCTGTATGATCTAGAAAAAAATAAAGGTTATGGAAGTCCGCGTCATTTACTGGCGCTTCAAAAATACGGACCTTCATCTTTACATCGTCGCTCTTTTCGTCCCTGCCAAACAATTTTAGATTTTAGATTTTAGATTTTGGATTCCCAGTTTTTGAGGACAATTGCCAAATTTGCCTTATTTTCCCATAAACTACTCAAAATTTAAACTTGGTAATATGGCTTGCACCACGCTACCGCTATCGGGGATGTTGTGATCAGTTTCGTTATTTTGATTTTGCGAGATTACCCAATGACGATAATCTGCTAAGAGGTGATGTAACAATCTTTGCTTAATTGTTAGTAGTACACTTTTGAGCAATCCATTCCCTGTGGTTTCTAAAATTGATTTGGGTGTAAAGGAAAATGGTTGCGGTATGTCTACTAAAACTTCCAAATCAGCTTTTCCTTGCAAGTAAGTTTCACCATTGAGTTGAACTGGTGACAAATAGCCTTTTAAATTCAGTGCAAACCTTTCGTTAATATACTCAAAACCCAGTATCTCACAACCGAGCGATCGCAAATAAATTGTTCCGGTTGCATCCGCCCAGACCCTCATGTCTACAGTTGGCTGAATACTCAGTGACATAAAAGACAGAGGACGCATTTTTAATCGAAAACCTTCTTCAGAAAGTTGTTGAATTCTTGTATTATCAGCTAAGGCATTGACTAAACGTTGAGGCTGCCGCAGGTAGTGTTGAATAGGAATAGATTGCTTAGGAAGGGAAATTTCCACCGATTGAGAGGCAATAAACTTAGTAACCATGAGCAAATTAAACCATTTGTTTTTAATTGTAATATTTTTTAACAATTTGAATTGCCAAAAATCTAACTATTAATTCATTATTCATCAAATTCGCCAAATTTAACAGCATGAACCAGAAAATCGCTCATTTGGGTCCGCCAGGAACTTATGCCGAACAAGCGGCTTTTTTTTATCTCAACTGGTTAAAAACCCATTCGGACATTAATTCTCAAAGAAGCTTTGAATTATGTCCATATTCTACCATTGCTCAATCCCTGCAAGCGATCGCCGATAAACGGGCAGAAATAGCTGTTGTCCCGGTAGAAAATTCTATTGAAGGTAGTGTCAATATGACAATGGATAGCTTATGGCAATTGGGGAATTTAAAAATTCAATTAGCTTTAGTTTTACCAATTCAACATACATTAATTTCCTATGCTACAAATTTAGATAATATTAAAACTGTCTATTCTCATCCTCAAGCGTTAGCGCAATGTCAAAAATGGATATCACAGTTCTTGCCAAATGTCAATTTAATTCCCCGAAATTCAACCACTGAAGCACTACAGGGATTAGAAGCGGAGGTCACTACAGCAGCTATATCTTCTAGTCGGGCGGCACAATTGTATAATTTACCTATTCTTGCCAGAGGGATTAATGATTATCCAGAAAACTGTACTCGGTTTTGGGTAGTAAGCAGGGAAGAAAATCATCCCGTTGATTGTACTCATACATCTTTAGCATTTAGCGTGCCAGCCAATATACCAGGTGCATTAATGAAAGTATTGTCAGTATTTGCTCATTTGGGTATTAATCTGAGTCGGATTGAATCGCGTCCGACAAAACGTTCTTTAGGGGAATATTTATTCTATTTGGATATTGAAGCAGATGTAAATGCACAAATCATGAAATCTGCTTTGGAAGAGTTGCGAAATTATACGGAAATTTTGAAAATTTTTGGTAGTTATAGTGTGTTACCAATTAGTTTATAATTGGGGAGATGCAAAAAATCAATGATTGGGCGCAGGACCTGCGCCCCTACTTTGTGGTAATAGTGTAAAAATATATAGAATATTCTGGAAATATCCATTACATTACTTTTTGAAATGCCAAGTTTTCCGACTTCTACCTTAATGCAAATATCTGTAGCGCCAAAACTTTGTCAACCTTTAAAGATTGTCGCCTTGGGGGATAGCCTAGTATATGGATACGGTGATCCAGAGAAAGGCGGTTGGGTGGAACAATTGCGACGGTGGTGGATGTTACCGGACAGTGTGGGTCATGTGCTTTATAATTTGGGGGTAAGGGGCGATCGCACACAGCAAATATGCCAACGTTTAGAAGCAGAATTTCGTCACCGGGGAGAAATCCGCAATCGTGTTCCTGACTTGATTATTTTGTCTGTCGGTGTTAACGACACACCTCGGTTAAGAAGTCCTAACGGCAGAAATTACACAGATTTTAGTCAGTTTGAATCAGAAATCGCCACATTGCTGGATCAAGCTCAAAAACTCTGTCC
Source organism: Dolichospermum sp. LEGE 00246 (assembly GCF_015207865.1). NCBI lineage: Bacteria > Bacillati > Cyanobacteriota > Cyanophyceae > Nostocales > Aphanizomenonaceae > Dolichospermum > Dolichospermum sp. LEGE 00246. The sequence goes on along the minus strand of NZ_JADEWA010000048.1, from coordinate 6,958 downwards.
TGTGCTGTTTGTGGGGATGGTTCCCGTAGACGAAAGCAAAATGCCCTTCCTTGATTGTTTATTCTACAATCATGCCGACCAATACCGCTACAAAGAAGCAGCACGACAAGCTTGTGAACAAAGACAGATTCCCTATTTAGATATTTTTGATCAATGGATGCAGCGGAGTCAAGGATGGAGAAGCGATCGCCTCACCAGTGACGGACTCCACCCCAACACCCTGGGTTATCAAGACTTATTAGAAGCCGTACTCAACTGGAAAGAATTATCCCAATATCATTGTCAAGCTGATTATCAGGCAGAATTACAGCAGGAATTTAGATAAATTGGCTGTCAGAATCAGGTGGTTATCGAGCGATAGCCTGCGTGGCGTAGCCATAGTCGAGATAATGTCCAGGATTAAAGGATGAACAGGATTAAAACAGGGATTTTACAGCACTTCCCGATGTTATGCAGAGTTTGGGTTTATGGTCATTGTCATTGGTGTCAACTTAACGTAAAACCTGTAACCCGCCTGGGAATGATAACGTAGCGTGGCGTAAGCCATATTTCCAGTCTAATAGCAAAAGTTGTCTTTTGATGACTAAAAATCCCCAGTTTACTTTAGTAAACTTTACTTAAGTAATTGGACAAAAATATTTACAGTCATTGCGAGGGAAGGGAAGCAATCACAACCCTTGGAATTGCTTCATTTAACTTCGTTCCATATGGCTAACGTCACGTTGCGCTAACACAATAACATTGTGTAATTAATTCTGTCTCACTACTTATTAGCCCGGAAATATGGCTTACGCTTGTAAACCCCTACCCCCCAAGATTCCACCCGATTAACCCTCCCGTACCGCTACCGTAAAAAGATATTTTGATAGTAGAAAAATATTTCTTAACGACGCTATAATAAAAAAATCTATACTTCAATGAATAACTAATTATGAAAAAAATAGAAATAGAACTAGATCAAGAAACCTATGACAAAATACAGCAACTAACCCAGACTAATCATTGTCAAATCTCAGATTTAATTAAAGCAATGATTGAGCAATTGACTCAACCAGAAATTCTCAACGATTCATTTATTGGCAAATGGTCAGATGATGCAGAATTAGTTGATCAAATGATTGAAGATATGTTAAAACATAGAACCTAAAAAATGCCTTGACAGTGAAAAATAAAACTTTAATTGATACAGATATTTTGTCAGAAATTCGCAAAGGTAAAAATCCCCAAGTTATAGCTAAAGCGATTGCTTATAAAACTATTTTTAAACATTATACGATATCTGTAATTACAGTTTCAGAAGTTATCAAAGGATGGAGAAAATTAAACCGCAATGATCGGATTCAGGAATTTTTAATAGATTTACCACAAATGGAGATCTTATCTTTAGAACAAAAAAGTGCTGAATTATCTGGATTAATTTACGCTGATTTAGAAAAAACTGGACAAACCATAGGATTAGCAGATGTATTAATTGCTGCAATTGCCATAGAAAATAATTTAATTCTAGTAACAGGAAATACTAAACACTATCAAAAAATTCAATCATTAGGCTATCCTTTGCAATTAGATAATTGGAGAGATTGATTTAGAATCAGCCACTTCTGAGGGCGACAATGGGGTCTAACATAGCAGCTTGTCGGGCGGGAAAGACACCGAAAACTAAGCCTATACTACCAGATATTGTCACAGCTACAGCGATCGCATATAGGGGAAATTGAGGAGTTAAAGGCGTGAAAAATGCCAAGGGGATAGTTCCCCCAACTCCTAAAATTATCCCCAGCAAACAGCCAGAAAGAGAGAGAATAATTGCCTCAATTAAAAACTGCGCTAAAATATCATTCTGAGTTGCCCCAACTGCCTTGCGTAAACCAATTTCTTGAGTGCGTTCAGTCACAGAAACTAACATAATATTCATAATGCCAATTCCACCTACTAACAGAGAAATGGCAGCAATTAAAGCTAATAATAAAGATAAAATACTAGTCACCTGAACTACCAATTCTTGAAACTTTTTATTAGCGAAAACAGCCACATCTTTCTTACCATGTAGTCGAGCCAGAATATTAGTAATTTGAAAACCTGCCGCGCGAACACTATCTCTATTTTTTGCAGTCACTAAAATATAACTGAGAGGAATATCAGATATTGATCTACGTCCAACTAATCTATTAGCAAATGTTGTCAGTGGGACAATTGCAGTTTGATCCAAATTCTCCCCAGCAAATGCACCCTTTGATTGCAATAAACCAATAACTTGAAACGAGATATTATTAATCATCACTTCTTGTCCCACAGGATTTTCATCACCGAACAACTTGCGGCTAGTTTCTGCACCCAAAACAGTGACTTGAGCCTGTTGTTGCTGTTGTTTTTGATTAAACATTCTACCAGTGGCAAGAACAAGATTTTGCACAGCGAGCAAATCAGACGTAGTTCCTTTAACAGTTGTGGATGTTAATTTATTATTAAAGCTAATTGGCATTTTCTGCTCATCTATAGGAGCAACTTTGCTAACACTAGGAACTTGAGCTTTAATTGCTTCTGCGTCTGATAACACCAATTGAGCATCAGGAAATTTCATGCCTTCATCATCTTCAAAATTACTATATACCGTGAGTTGATTTGCTCCAAACGCCTCAAGTTTTCCCAACACAAGATTCTGTGCGCCCTGTCCAATCCCAATCATACTAATAACAGAAGCATTGCCAATAATTATTCCCAGCATAGTTAGTCCGCTACGGAGTTTATTAGCAGCGAGAGTTGCAAAAGCCATGTTCACACTTTCTAGCAAATTCATAATTTAAAACGATAAAAAGATAAATTTCTTCTGCTGACTCCTTACACCAAGAAACCTGCAAATAAAAAACACCCAACCACCTAAAGCAAAAAATTTCTTAAACTCTCATTCCTCCGCGTTCTCTGTGTCTCTGTGGTTCGTTTATTTAAGTATTTTTTTAATTAGAAATCCCTAAGATCCCATAGGACGATCAACACCATCAATTAATTGATTAGCTGGTGGTTGGATAAAAACCCGTTCACCCTCAGAAAGTCCGCCCAAAATTTGCGTTTTATCACCAGAAGTAATTCCTACCTGTATCGGATGAAATTTGGCTTGATTATCCTTATCTGGTAACAATACACCCACTTGCCCCTCTTTACCAGAAACCACAGCAGCCGAAGGAATTACCAAAGCATTGCGAATGTCATTTACTAGAAAAGTTAACTTCACATTTAGCCCTACCTTGAGTTTATCTTGACCCGTTGCCAAAGCAATCTTGACTCGCATAAATGTGACATTTTCTTCCTTAACTCCTCTGGGGGCAATCAAACGGACTTTCCCTTGAAAAACTTGATCAGGAAAAGCATCAAGGCGAATTTCTACAGGCTGATTTTTCTGAATCTGCGCCATATTTACTTCGGGAACTTTAGCTTCTATTTCCAAACCACTGGATAATTCAGCAATGGAGGCGCTAGTTCCCCCTTCATTAGTGGAAACAGAAGTATTTGGAGTTACAAAGTCCCCCGCTTGGGCAAAACGTCGGGTAATTAAGCCAGAGAAGGGAGCGCGAATGAAAGTATTTTCTAACTGATTTTCGTAAAATTGTAATTGGGCAGTTGCTTGAGCTACTTCAGCACCGGCTTTGGTAATTTCCTCAGTTTGATAACCGGAAAGTAGTTTTTTCAGTTGTTGTTGGGCAGATATCAGACTAAATTTAGCTTGTTCTAAGTTATCTTTAGCACTTTTTTCTTCATTTAAAGCCGTATCTAGTTCATCACGGGAGATTGCTCCTTGAGATACAGGATATTGCCTACGCTTAACTCGTTGAGAGGCTAATACTAAGCGAGATTCAGCTTCCCGGACTTGGGCTGTATACTTACGTACATCAGCTTGAGCGATCGCAATTTCTTCTGGTCTATAACCCTTACGCTTTTCTTGTAATTCGGCTTTTGCCTTCCATAACAGCGCTCGATACTGATTCACCTGGGCTTGAAAGGCTTGACGCTCCATTTCTGCAACTAATTGTCCTTTTTGGACAAAACTACCTTCATCTACATAGAGTTTGGCAATTCGACCGGCTTCTCTTGGGCTAATGTTAATTTTGCGAACTGGTTGCACGACTCCATTGGTTTTGATTTTAATTTTTAAGTCGCTGCTAGTGACAGGAACTGTTAAATCTGTAATATCTTTTTTGCTGGGTTGATACCAATGGCTGAAATAAGCAATACCCATTCCAGATAAACTCAGTGCGGTCAGCCCAATGAGCCAAGGAATCGGATTTTTGATGTTCATGACTGACTGATGGAATAACGAACCACAGAGGCGCAGAGGACACAGAGAAATGAGATTGGAAGATGATTTCTGCGTAAGTCCTAGAATTAAGTTTTTTTGTATTACACTCCGTACTGTTCTACTTGCATATTCCAGAGGGCTGTATATTCGCCTCCTAGTTGTAACAGTTCTTGGTGAGTGCCATCTTCAATTAAATGACCATCTTTAAGAACTAAGATGCGGTCAGCCCAATGAGCCAAGGAATCGGATTTTTGATGTTCATGACTGATGGAATAACGAACCACAGAGGCGCAGAGGACACAGAGAAATGAGATTGGAAGATGATTTCTGCGTAAGTCCTAGAATTAAGTTTTTTTGTATTACACTCCGTACTGTTCTACTTGCATATTCCAGAGGGCTGTATATTCGCCTCCTAGTTGTAACAGTTCTTGGTGAGTGCCATCTTCAATTAAATGACCATCTTTAAGAACTAAGATGCGGTCAGCCATTCGCACTGAGGCTAATCTGTGGGTAATGAGGATGGTAGTTTTCCCTTCCGCTAGTTCCACAAAGCGTAGGTAAAAATCACACTCGCTGCGGGGGTCTAGTGCTGCGGTAGGCTCATCTAGAAGGAGTAGTTGGGCTTCTTGACGGACAAAGGCACGAGCTAGAGCTAATTTTTGCCACTGTCCTCCAGAAAGTTCTGTACCACCAAACTGCTTACCCAATTGTGTATCTTCTCCGCTGGGAAAATCATCCACTAGTTTGACGATATCGGCTTTTTCTACCGCATATCTGAGAATTTCTCGATCTTCTAGGGCGGCTAGGTTTCCTAAGGCGATATTTTCTCCCAGGGTGAGCGAGTAATGTCCAAAGTCTTGGAAAACCCCCGCAATTTGCTGTCGCCACTGCTCTAAGTTCAAATCTCTCATATCTATACCATCAACGATAATCCGTCCTGTGGTGGGGTCGTAGAGCCTAGTTAATAGCTTAACTAGAGTGGTTTTACCTGCGCCATTTTCTCCAACTATGGCTACTGTTTTTCCTGGGTAAAGGGTAAAGGAAATATCCTTGAGCGCTAATCTACCATCTGGGTAGTGAAAATCAACTTTCTCAAAGGTAATACCTGCACGAATCGGAGTGGGGATTTTTTCTCCAGGTATGTTCAATACCATTGGGGTGGGACTGTCGAAAAAGTTGAAAAACTGCTGCATATAGATAATATTCTCGAACAAATCCAACCAATGACTGACAAATCTTTCTAAATTATTCTGGAAGTAAGTTAGTGATTGTACGAATAAAAGCACACTTCCTGGGCTTAACTGTCCTCTGAAAGCTTGCTTGACTACCCAATAGAAAGAAAATCCATTTCCTAATGTACTCAAAATAGCTAAACTAGATGACCAAAATGCTTGTTTACCTCGCAAATGCCGCATAGATTGATGTAAAGATTGAAATGCTTGTCCGTAAAGCTGCATAAAAAATGCACCTAGCTGAAACAACCTAATTTCTTTGGCATAGGTATCAGTGAGCATTACAGAGGTGTAATACTGCATTTTTCGAGCTTGGGGACTGTTTTCAAATAAAGTGATCCAAATCTCTCTACCATATTGGGAAGAAACTACGATCTGGGGTATAGTGGCGATCGCAATTACCAATGGTATCCAAACAGCCAGGGGAATTAATAGCCCAATTACCACAATTAAAGTAATCAATGAGCGGCTTAATTCTACCAAATTCTCGACTAAGTTTAAGGGTTTATAGCTAACCTGTTGTTGGAGAAGTTGCAACTCATCATAAAATTCAGCATCTTCAAATCGGCTCAAGTCGGAAAAACTATCAGCTTTTCGCATTAATAATAAACTAATATGAGCGGCTAATTTATCATTGAGATTTCCTTGAAGTGCCAATATCCAAGGATAGAGAAGGTTTTCTAATAGCAAAGCTCCCACCCATGCTGCTACTAAAAGCCACAAAATTGAATCATCTAATGCTTTACCAGTTGTTAAGGCTGTAGCAACAGTATCTACCACTAGTTTGGTAATCCAAACACTCACTCCAGGAAGAAACCCCTGTAATAAGGTTACAGCAATTAAAAACACCATTTCTTGAGGTGCTGCTGTCCATAACAAGGGTAAGGAACGCCATAAAACTCTACTATAATCTTCCACCCAAATTCTTAAATCACTCATTAATTAACCCTGATTTTTTTATAAGCTGTTAGATAATTCCCTGATTTTCAAAAGTTTGATATTTTCTAAGTAATAACTAGATTTATTACTTGGGAGAGATTCTTCAAAAATAAAATATGCAGTGATCAAATTTCATCCCTTTTAGTGCGTAGTTTGAAACCCTTGTAGAGACGTTCCATGGAACGTCTCTACAATCTTTACCGAAGAAGTTTAATCATTTACTAGCAAATTTATCAGAGATTTTTCGGATTCTGCTGTCTATTAATTTAAGATCTTACTTTTGAAAATTTTTGTTCTCCACTTCTTAAGGATGAATATTTTAAAATTTTTCAACTGTATGCTGTCTGACAATCTTACTAAAGGAGTAACTATAAAGAAATAGAACTACTCTTTTAAATCAGCTAAGTAGGTTATACTGAAAACGGTTCATAGTTTAACCAAATATGAAACCCCTCTGGTAAACCTCTCCTTTGCACCCCTCCCTGACCCTCCCCTA
>NZ_JADEWA010000436.1:0-4590 GCF_015207865.1 Dolichospermum sp. LEGE 00246 | reverse complement strand
CCCCCAACCCCCTCCCCGCAAGCGATGAGGGGGCTAAGATGTACCTTATATGATTGGAAATTGCTGTAAAAAAATACCCAAAAATTTCTTGTGGTGCGAGACGAAAAGCCCGCTAATCATCAAGGACAGGCAGGATGCCCATCCCACAAAATTTGGCTTACTTTAACTAACTAATAACTAAACCCAATTTTTCAACAAGATTTTTAACGCTCCGCGATCGCTATTGATCAGAAGTTAATCGCCAAAAGCCTGAAACGACGGATTTTCCTTCATGCAGATCATTGTGGTTTTGGTTCATATTCGGTATTCATAATAAGTGTTGATGCAATTCTACTTGATTAAGCATAATTACAACACCTTACACTGTGCATAATGCCTTAATAGATGATCACATAGAACTAAAGCTACCATCGCATCAACCATTGGTACAGCACGGGGTAAAACACAAGGATCATGTCTTCCTTTTCCTGCTAAAACCGTTTCTTCCCCTTCCTTCGTTACGGTTTTTTGTTCCTTTCTAATCGTAGCTGTTGGTTTAAAAGCCACGCGGATAATAATGTTTTCACCGTTGGAAATTCCCCCCTGAATTCCGCCTGAACGGTTAGTTACTGTGCGAATTTCCCCATGTTCATCAATATAAAATTCGTCGTTATGTTCAAACCCCGTTAATAAAGTTCCATCAAAACCAGAACCGATTTCAAAACCTTTACTTGCGGGTAATGACATTACCGCCTTTGCTAAATCTGCTTCTAATTTATCAAAAACTGGTTCGCCTAAACCCTTGGGAACATTCCGCACCACACATTCAACGACACCACCGATGGAATTACCATCTTTACCAGTTTGTTCGATTAAGGAAATCATGGTGTTGGCAATTTCGCCATCTGGACAGCGGACGATATTGCTTTCGACATCGGCTAAAGTCACAGTATTGGTATCAACAACCCCTTCTAAATCTTTAATTCGCTTGACATAGGCGATTACCTCTACACCTGCAACTTGATGTAAAATCTTTTTAGCGATCGCACCAGCAGCAACTCTACCTATTGTCTCACGGGCGGAGGATCTGCCACCACCTTGCCAATTTCTCAAGCCATACTTAGCATCATAGGTAGCATCTGCATGGGAAGGGCGATATTTCTGCGCCATCTCATCATAATCTTCGGGACGAGTATTTTTATTTCTGACCAAAATGGCAATGGGTGTTCCCAGAGTTTTTCCCTCAAACACCCCAGATAGAATCTCACAGGTGTCAGCTTCTTTGCGAGGAGTGGTAATTTTACTTTGTCCCGGTCGTCTTCTATCTAACTCAAATTGAATTTCCTCGGCGGAAATTTCCAGTTGTGGGGGACAACCATCAATGATCACCCCCACACCGCCGCCGTGAGATTCGCCAAAAGTAGTAATACGGAAAAGATGACCAAAAGTGCTGCCCATGATGTTGAAAAAATACAGACTGGAATATTTATTTTACATGGAGTTGGGCGATCGCGTTCGCGTTCCGATAGCTTGCGTGGCGACGCAGGAGCCATAGGAATAGAGATAGCGCGGGGAATCGCTCATGAAAAATCCCCAATTCCCCAGGACATCAGTTATCTTAAAGACTTTCATCTTCTCCCCTTGTCACCTGTTAATAATCGAGTCTGACAGTTAAACTATTAGAAGAAAACTATAATTTCTAGACTTGACAATTTCCGCCCAAAAAAGCCATAAAGGGTAACTAACTATTATGAAAAATTTGCACAAAAAAGCTTTGATAAAACAGCAGTTACTAGGTTCATCTCCGCGTCACGTTTTAGCAGGAGTCATAGCCGCCGGGTTGATGACATTGCCCGGTATGATTGGTGGTAATCCCGTCTTAGCGCAACAAAAAACCCAGCGAAATTCCTTAACCTATGGTGAATTAATTCAAAAAGCCAGTAAAGGAGAAGTAAAAAAAGTAGAGTTAGATCAAGCTGAACAAACAGCTAGAGTTTATTTAGTGGGACAAAAACGCGATAGTCTGCCTTTACAAGTACGTCTTCTAGATCAAAATGCGGAATTAATTAATAAACTTAGAGAAAAAAAAGTTGATTTTGGCGAAGTTTCCTCCGCTGGAAACCGAGCCGCTGTCGGCTTATTAATTAATCTCATGTGGATTTTGCCCCTAGTGGCTCTGATGTTATTATTCCTGCGGCGTTCTGCAAATGCTTCTAACCAAGCCATGAGTTTTGGTAAATCTCGCGCACGGTTTCAAATGGAAGCGAAAACAGGCGTAAAATTTAATGATGTGGCGGGAGTCAAGGAAGCCAAAGAAGAATTGGAAGAAGTTGTCACTTTTCTCAAACTTCCAGAAAAATTTACAGCAGTAGGGGCAAAAATTCCCAAAGGTGTCCTATTAATTGGACCACCAGGAACAGGAAAAACCTTACTCGCCAAAGCCATTGCGGGAGAAGCAGGTGTCCCATTTTTCAGTATGTCTGGTTCGGAATTTGTGGAAATGTTCGTCGGTGTCGGCGCTTCCCGTGTCAGAGATTTATTCAAAAAAGCTAAAGAAAATGCCCCTTGTTTAATATTCATTGATGAAATTGATGCGGTAGGTAGACAACGGGGTGCAGGTATTGGGGGTGGAAATGATGAACGGGAACAAACCCTTAACCAACTATTAACGGAAATGGATGGGTTTGAAGGGAATACGGGGATTATTATTATTGCGGCTACCAACCGTCCAGATGTCCTTGATTCGGCTCTATTACGCCCAGGACGCTTTGATAGACAGGTAATTGTGGATGTCCCCGATTTGAAGGGAAGACAGGAAATTTTGACAGTCCACGCTCAGAATAAGAAGATTGATCCTAGTGTATCTTTAGAAGCGATCGCTCGCCGCACCCCTGGCTTTACCGGTGCAGATTTAGCCAATTTACTCAACGAAGCCGCCATTCTCACCGCCAGAAGACGCAAAGAAGCCGTTACCGACTTAGAAATTGATAACGCCATAGATAGAGTAGTCGCAGGTATGGAAGGAACTGCTTTAGTAGACAGCAAAAACAAACGTCTAATTGCTTATCACGAAGTTGGACACGCTTTAGTAGGAACATTAGTTAAAGGTCATGATCCTGTACAAAAAGTTACACTCATTCCCAGAGGACAAGCGCTGGGGTTAACTTGGTTTACTCCCAATGAAGAACAGGGTTTAATTTCCCGTTCCCAAATTTTAGCCCGCATTGCCGCAACTTTAGGTGGTCGCGCGGCGGAAGAAATCGTGTTTGGGAAAGCGGAAGTTACCACAGGTGCAGGAAATGACTTGCAACAAGTTACCAGTATGGCACGACAAATGGTAACGAAATTCGGAATGTCCGATTTAGGTCCAGTTTCCTTAGAAAATCAAAACAACGATGTATTTTTAGGACGAGACTGGATGAATAAATCTGAATATTCTGAAGACATTGCAGCGAAAATTGATCACGCAGTCCGGGAGATTGTTAACCGCTGTTATATTCAAGCTAAAGAAATCATTCAAGAAAACCGATTAATTTTGGAACGGGTAGTTGACTTGTTGATAGAACAAGAAACCGTTGAAGGTGATGTTTTCCGCACCATTGTAGCTGATAATACAGCCATTAAAGTAACCAATGAGCCAGTGGCCGTAACTTATTAGTTGAGGTTCAAAAATCGGCGTTGCTGCATTGAGGTATGAAATTCAATTGAACCTTTGAAACTCCTACCTTTGCGTGAGACTAAAATTCATACCATTAATCAGCAACGCCAGAAAATCCTTGTAGAGACGTTCCATGGAACGTCTCTACTTTTTTCTGATTAATAAAAATATCAATCTGTATTTATCTGCGTTCAATTGTCCATAAAAATCTCACCATAGTGGGATTTAGGGGCAGATAAAAGCTAAAATAGGCAATTGGAGAGTTAACCGATGCCATGTTTGATATATTGCCTTTTCGCTTTGAGTTAGATACAGTTGCGATCGCTGGAGCTTGTCTATGGGCTTTAGCGTTATATGTGAGTTTTTCCCAAACCAGAGAATGGATAACGACACAACTCAACCGCTGGTTTAATTTTGCTGAACGGTTCCTCTATACCAGTCAATCAGAATTTGAAAAGACTCGCCAAGCCAGAGAATCACAAAATTCTTTTTATGCTTCACTATTTAGCATTTTCCCATTTTTGATATTTGGTAGTTTATCTAACTGGCTTCTGAATATCAGTTTAGGTAATAGCTGGGGAATTAGTATGGGTATACTTACTTGTATTGGTGCTGGTGTCTATGAATTAGGACGCGGACAAGGGGAAGAGTAAATTTACGTACCTTCAATCATAGTTATTTCCGCATCAGTTAATTCATACAGTTCATAAACTAATTGATTGATTTGTCTATCAGTAGCTTGAATTTGTTGCTGAATCATTCGTTTAGATGGGGGTGTATTTGCTTTATTGAGTTGTTGATGAAGATAAAGCATTTGTTCAACCAGTTTAACTATTTGATTATGAATCTTTTTTTCTTTTGGACTAGAAAAATCAATCAATCGAATTGGTAATTGTTCAATAAACTGAGTAAAATAACGAAAAAAGCCTCCTCGCATTGTTGTACTAATATTT
>NZ_JADEWA010000435.1:0-4598 GCF_015207865.1 Dolichospermum sp. LEGE 00246 | reverse complement strand
TTCTTCCCTCCCCCACCTCCCCCACCTCCCCTAATTAAATACTTAAAAATGGGAAAAATTGTAATAATGTTTTGCGTAGTTGCAGCAAGAATATTTTGTCGCGGATACCGGAGGCTAAACGTGGTGGTGGACTTATTTGCATTTGTGCTTGCAATTCGGCATATTCTGCGGGCGTGAGGATTCTGCCATCAATGGGCGATCGCGCTGCTAGAATAATCTCTGTTCGCAATATCTCCTCTGGTATATCTGCTTGTGGTGGTAATGCCATCACGACTTTACCACTATGACCACTGAACCCGACTAAAATACTAGTAGTAACGCTCAAAATAGCTAGTAGTATCCGTTTCATCTTAACTCCTGATTGGGCGCAGTCCCTGCGCCCCTACGTCCTCAAGTCCTGGTGGCAATGGTTCACCACATAACTGGTGGATATTGATAATTCGTGCAAAAATCTGTGGATATGCCTGACGATAATCAGGAATTAGTGCTAAAGGACTCAACAAAGCCGCCGCTGCAATATCAGCTATACTCAAGCGGCTACCCACTAAATAATCACCTTTTTGCCAATACATAGACAATAATGACAAGGCATTAGCGAGTCTTTTTTTAGCTAATTCAACGGTAGTATCATTAATACCATATTGTTGTCTGACTACTTTAATCACCATTTGGCTAAATAGTGATGGGTCAATTGCCTTACCTTCACCAGCGCGAAATTGATAATATACAAATCTAGTAGCCGTGCCTATACTTTCATCTAACCAGTCTTCTAACATCGCAGCTTGAGTTTGCTGTTCTAAATTGGGTAGAAACAAGGTAGGTTCGGGTTGATAGCTTTCTAAAAATTTAAAAATTTCCGTAGAGTCGCCAATAGCTTGGGGTTGTCCGACAATTTGGGGTAACAGGACAGGTAATGTTGTCAATCCAGTTAAGGACTTTAGCCTCAAGATGTGCAGCCCTGGAGTGAGATTTTCGGTTTGATAACTAATTCCTTTATAACCCAATGCCAATCTGGCTTTGCGACAATAATGAGATGTACTAAATTGCAGTAACAGCATATATTGAGATTACTTTGGTTACTGACAAAACAAATAAAAAAAAATCAAACTGGGCGAGAACTGAATCTAGCCCAGAAGCAAAACCTGATGAATGTTGCCTTTTTTACCCAACTTAACGCCGTTAGGCAGTTGAATCTTTATTCCTTAATCTACAAACTATCTTAACTTTCTCAGTAGAGGTTTGTAGAAAATAATTTTTAAAGATATCAACTACCCAGGAAAGGCTAATATCCTACCCTATACTAAGGTTGTTTGGGAGTAGCCTCAGGAGATGTGGTCGCAGCAGGGGATGTGGTAGCTGCGGGAGATGTGGTCGCAGCAGGAGATGTCGCCGCATCAGGAGATGTGGTAGCTGCGGGGGTAGCACCAGTATCTGCTGGTTCGCCACCTGTTGTTGCTGCTGGAGAACTGGTAGTACCTGCTGGTTGACTACCACCGTCACAAGCTCCAAGCATGGTAGCCAGACTTAACATTAGAGCCAAACCAAAAATTTTTGTCTTCATAACTCCTCTTTCACCAATTGTGGCAATAAAATCTTTCGCCTGTTGAATAAGATACCTTATTTATTGATTTTTTTTAAGGACTTTCTGATTACATATTTCAACCCATTCTTTTTTGTAACATTCTTGTAGATTATATGTAACACAAACAGTGTGTAATTAACGGTTAGAATGATATCGATCATTGTTCTAAAAATTTGCTAGAGAGAAGGGTGAAATCCCCCTGAAAAGAGAGAAATTGAAAACTTGGATATTTCCTGTTCCCTTTTTTTGTAACTTTGGGCAAAATCTAATTAAGTCAAAAATAAAGTATTTATTATCAGAAAAATCATGGGTTTTGAACGTAAATCAGCAGTTTTCGCAAAAAATACCTGGTTCTGGGGCAATTCTCCTGGGTCATTGAATAAGCGACGTTCTCGAAATTTGAATAAAAAAAGCCAGAGTTCCTCCCGATTAGACAGTGAAGCGATCGCAGTTAAATCGTCTAGTCCCCGAAATGCTTGGCTGAATTTCTTAGGTTCTCGCCGAAATAAAACAGCAATTCGCACCTCAAGTGTAGACGCGGGTAAACAACAAACTACTGATATTAATAGACAATCAAATACTGCTGCTTATAGGATGAGTCATACTCCATCCATGCCTGAATGGTTACTACGTATGTATATGGTCAATCGCTATTCGTCGATTCTAGCATTTTTATTAGTGGTAGCAACATTAATAGTTTATGGTTGGACTGTATATTCACAAGAGCTTTGGAGTGATTCTTACCGTAAGCTACAAAGCTTACAACGTCATGAACGACAGTTAAATACTGCCAATGCGACACTAACTAGCAAAATGGCACAGGAAGCAGAACAGCCCGGTACGGAACTGGTATCACCAACTTCTAAGGGGACAATTTTCTTACCACCAACATCTAATAATTATCCCCGGTCGTCATTCTCAACTTCTCAACCAGAACCGCAACCTGAACCCCCTTCTCCATTAGGATATTAATTGGTCATTGGTCATTGGTCATTGGTCATTGGTCATTGGTCATTGGTCGTTAGTTAATATTTTTCATTCTTTCTTCTTTCTCCTGAAATCCTGATAGCGCAGCGTGGCGTTAGCCATACTCTTGAATGGGCGCAGTCCCTGCGCCCCTACCTACTGAACTCCTGACTCATGCTAAAGTCATCACTTAAAACACAACTTAGAAATCTACGTAATTTAGAATTCAGACGCAAACGAAAGTTTTCTAGACAAACTCAATCAGAAAATATTGAGCCAAAAACACCGGAAACTCCACCTAACATTCAATTACGACTGTTTGCTGTATGGGGTGTGTTAATGATTGCTATGGTAGGTTTGGCATTTAATTTATATCAATTACAAATTATTCAGGGAAAAAAGCTGACTAAGAAGGCGCGAAATCAGCAAATGGTGAATGTGCGCCCTTATATGCCTCGTCGTCCAGTAGTGGATCGGGATAATAATGTGTTGGCTATTGATCGTCCCGTTTATACTGTATATAGTCATCCTAAGTTATTCGAGCTATCCCAGGAAGAAATCGCGGAGAAAATCGCACCAATTATCGGCAAAGAAAAGGCTGATTTGGTCAAAACATTCCAAAGTAAACGGAGTGGAATTTTACTGGCTTCTGGGGTCTCTGAAGATATTACTGATAAGTTAATATCACTGCGTTTGAATGGGTTTGAGTTTATTCAAAAATACTCCCGATTTTATCCCCAAGATGATTTAGTGGCGGATGTCGTGGGCTATGTTAATCTTGACCGTCGTGGTCAAGCTGGTGTGGAATATAGTCAGGAGAAGTTACTAGAACGTTCTGGACAAACAGTGCGGATGAGTAAGTCGGGAAATGGGTCGTTGATGCCGAATTATGTGACCGAGGGATTTCTGAATTCTGATGATTTAAAAATGCAATTGACTATTGATAATCGTGTGCAACGGGTAGCCCGTGCAGCCTTAAAAGAACAGATGACTAAATTTAGTGCCAAACGGGGTGCAGTGATTGTCATGGATGCAGTGGATGGTTCTTTATTGGCTTTGGTTTCTCAGCCTACCTATAATCCGAATCAATATGCTAAGTCTGATATTTCTCTGTTCAAAAATTGGACTGTGGCTGATCTTTATGAACCGGGATCAACTTTTAAGCCGGTGAATGTGGCGATCGCTCTCGAAAATGGTGCAATCAAACCAGATGACACTTTTGAAGATCCTGGTTCTATTAAAATCGGCACACATACCATCAAAAATGCCGAAAAAACTGGTTATCGCCGATTAACTATTCCTGAAATTTTACAAACTTCTAGTAATATTGGCATGGTCAGAATCATTCAACGAATAAAACCATCCATATACTACAACTGGCTAGAACGTTTAGGGTTAGGACAAAAAGTTGAAACAGATTTACCCTTTGAAGTTGGTGGTCAATTAAAAAGTCAAGAACAATTTATTTCTTCAGCCATTGAACCAGCTACCACATCTTTTGGACAAGGCTTTTCTCTAACTACATTACAACTGGTACAACTACACGGCGCATTAGCTAATGGGGGCAAATTAGTCACACCTCATGTAGTCCGGGGACTAATTGATACTAAGGGCGGAATGCACTATTCACGTACTCTTCCAGAACCAAGACAAATTTTCTCACCTACAACCACCCAAAAGGTTGTGGAAATGATGGAAACAGTAGTCAGTTCAGGTACTGGTAAAGCAGCCAGAATTTCAGGATACCGGATTGGTGGCAAAACAGGAACAGCGCAAAAAGCTAGTCCTAATGGTGGATATATTAAAGGTGCAAGAATTACCAGTTTTGTCGCTATTTTGCCTGTGGAATCTCCCCGTTATGTGGTGTTTGCAGTTGTGGATGAACCAAAGGGAGAAAATGCCTATGGTTCTACTGTAGCTGCACCAATTGTTAAAACTGTAATGGAATCACTAATTCCTATTGAACAAATTCCACCTAGTAGTCTGTCAACCCGAAAATGACGGGTGAAGGCAAGTAGGGGGAGTGGGGGAGGTCTGTCTCTTATACACA
>NZ_JADEWA010000434.1:0-4625 GCF_015207865.1 Dolichospermum sp. LEGE 00246 | reverse complement strand
ATTCAAGATGTTTTTGAAGAATTTTTTCTTTTAATGTTTGATTTCCCCATACATCTATATCTCTCATTAATTCATTCGTGAATTGAGTAGTATAATCTTTAATAAGTTTGTCCTGACTAAATACTGGGCTATGTTTAGAAGACCATTGCTTGCTTTTTTGAAGTATGCGGTTTTCTAATCCTTTATTCCATTCTTCCCAAGATTTCTGAGCTTCTTCAATAACTAATTCTTTTCTTTTTTCTACTAAATTATAAATTCTGATATCACAGCCACTAGCTTCACCTATTTTGTCTAAAATTTCTTTCTTTCCTATTTCTGAAAGTTTTATTTTCCCGTCTAATGATTCCTCGACAATATACAAACTGTCTAAACATTTGGTAATTACTTGGGTTATATCATTAACTGCACGATTAATTTTTAATGTTCCACGCTCTAAAGTCAAGAATTTCTCTAGAGATTGAGTAAACATTTGGAAAGATTGTAAATATTCATCATTATTTCCATTTTGAATTGATTTCAGTGCTGCTTTAGCAGAAATATAATGAACACGATTGATTTCTTTGAAAACAAGTAAATTTTCTTTTTTGACAAAACTTTCAAGTCTCTGTTTTACATCTTGAATATCTTCTTGATTATCGAGGTTATCCATGAAATTTACTAACACAAAAAGATTATCAGCAGGTTCTTTTTTAGAACTATTATTAAGCTGATATCTTACATCATGCAGTAATTCTTTTTCTTTTTCAGGAAGTAGACGGGTAGCATTAGTTAGGAAAATGGCTGCATCTGTATCTGTTAGTATTTTTTGAGTAATAGCTGTTCTTTGAGGATGTTCATTTAATCCAGGTGAATCTACTATTTCTACACCATTTTTGCATAATGCTAATTCAGGATGTTCAAAAATAATTTCCTCAATATTAGATTGTGCTAATTCATCACTACGATGTTCTAGAGCAGCTTCTTTAGAAATTGTAGCTTTTACTTTATACTCTTCAAAAGCAATTTCCTCACTTCTTCCATCTTTATAGCGACAAATTACCCGCTTTTGAGTTCCATATTTGAGAACTGTAACTGTACCACTACAAGGAATTGCTCTAACTGGCTGAATTTCTTCACCTAACAAAGCATTTAACAAAGTTGATTTACCTTGACTAAATTCCCCAATAACGGCTAACCTAAATCGCTGAGATTGTATTTTTTTAGATACTGTACTCACCTCATTGATGAGAGTATTTGGTAATAAATTATGGTTTTGGCATTCTTGAATTATCTGAAATACTTGATAACAATATCTATCTAATTTCTGACGATAGACTTGGAACTTTTTCAACTCATCATAGGATACACTTGTATGCTTTTGAGTAGTTTTAATTTCTGGTTTAGCAGGTAAAATTGCCAACATATCACTTGCAGCTTTCACAAAGACTGTATCAAGTTCTTGAAACCGAGAAGCATCTAGTAAAAAATGTAGTTCATTTAAAGCATTTGCATCAAAATTTCCTTGATGAGTAAATGCAATCTCAAAAACTTCTAAATATTCAGATTTAACACCTAAATTTTTAGCAACTATTCCTAAATATTGCTTTTCTTTGATGTCTATATCACGAACTTCTAAATATTCAGATTCAACACCTAAATTTTTAGAGGTCAAAAATGGCTTTATTGACTTGAAACAAGCCTTAAAAGACCAAGGAGCAGAAATTAGACAACTAATTGAACAGGTAGCCCAAGATATCAAATTTGAACAACATCGCACGGTTTTAATTAGAGCCTATGGTTTATTTTTGCAAGCTATAAACCGTTTACGTTCTGCTATGCAATTACAAGATATTAGCCGCAGAAATGCAGAAATTGACGCTGCTAGAGGTATGTTATTTGAGGCTTTAGCAGATTATACAAATCCCCATTTATTAGCAGAAACCTGTGCGCCTGGACAACTGCGCCGGTTAGAATGTTCTTGGGCTATTGAACAAGCAATTATTACCACTTATCAAGTCCAAAATGAAGTTTCCGCAGTGAGCGATCGCCTATCGCAACTCCAAACTAAAATATGTGAAGATGCCCATACTGTAATTAATCAATGTGAATCCCACGACGAACTTGATTTTCTCTTTCCTGAACTTACCCGCATTCATCATCATGATTTAGTAATCATCGAATCATGGCAAAATCATGTAGATTGGGTAAAATCTCTACCTCCAGCAGAATTAAAACTTTTAAATAGTGCTGATTTTAATAATTCCGAAACTACCCAAAATGTAACCGCTTCAGAAATACCACCAGAACAAATCAGCTATGAAAATATAGCCGAAAAATCTCATTTTTATTCCTTACGTGATCAATTATTATTTATGTTTGCGCCAGAATTACGCCGTGAGTATGAAAATTATGTGAGTCAACAAGCCGCAAATTCTGGATACAGAACATTGGTTACATCTAATTTACAACAAGCATCAGATTTAACAGTTGCTAATCTTTTTCACTACTTTAATATTAGAGATGAATCACAGGCAGATGAGTCAAAAGTTAGTTAAAATAAACCTAACATGAGAAACAATCTAAAATTATGACCTATACCCCAGTAAAACCACTCACCTTTGAGCAATTTTTAATTGAATATGGGGACAATACCCGCTATGAACTAATTGACGGAGAACTCAGAGATATGGAACCAACAGGACCCCATGAAGAAGTTGCTGGAAATATTGCCGGGAGAATTTACACTGAGATTATTCATAATAAATTAAACTGGTTGATTCCTAAAAATTGCTTAATTAAACCCTTCGCTGGGTCAGCTACAGCACTCCGTCCAGATGTAATTGTTTTAGATAAAGCAAAACTTAATCAAGAACCACTTTGGCAAAAAGAACCAATAATTTGTCATGGAAATACTATTAAATTAGTTGCTGAAGTTGTGAGTACAAATTGGCAAGATGATTATGCCAGAAAAATAGAAGAATATGCTTTTTTAGAAATACCAGAATATTGGATAATAGACTTCCGGGCATTAGGTGGAATTCAATTTATTGGCAACCCTAAACAACCGACATTAACAATTTGTCAATTAATTAATGGGGTCTATCAACAAGAAAAATATCGTTTAGGAGATAGGATAATTTCTCCTCTATTTCCAGATTTGAAACTTAAATTAGATGACATAATGCCATAGAATCGTAGGTTGGATAGAAAAAAATGAAACTCAACAGACTCCATGTTTTCGTGTTGCTTAAGGAGTTGGTTTATAAAACAAAATTGATAATCTTCGTCATTTTCAAAAGCCCGTGACGAGGATTGAACTCGTGACCTCACCCTTACCAAGGGTGTGCTCTACCACTGAGCCACACGGGCGAAAGCTGAAACAAAATTAAGGCTTATAATGCTGTACACTTATGGTACAGCATTTATAATTCTTAATCTTTGTAGGATATGGGCCGAGCTGGATTTGAACCAGCGTAGGCGTAAACCAACGGATTTACAGTCCGTCTCCATTAACCACTCGGACATCGACCCGTTTGTTTCCCACTGCTTAACTATAATAGCAGCACTCTCTGGATTTAGCAAGGGGTTAGAGAAAATATTTTTTGATAACGTCTAAATCCTTTACTCCCAGCTAGTTTCAGAAGTTTACGCCATTAGGGACTTCTAAGAAATAAATTATCCTGATTAACGAACCACAGAGGCGCAGAGGACACAGAGGAATAAGGGTTTGAGAGATTTTTGCGTTAGGTGGTTGAGTATTTTTTTATTTGGAAGTCCCTTAGTTCGTACCATTTACCAGGTTCAGCTTGCGGGGACAAATTCTAGGCGATACCGATATAATGCCACTGGTCGAGAACCTGCGGTAAAATAATCGGGATCTTGGGGTGAAAGGTAGACGGCGGTTACTTGATCTGCGGTAATGGCTGGAGATGGTGTGGAGAGTTTTTGATAGGCTGTGGTTGACTCTACAGTATTCAAATATGGACGAGAACTGCCTTTAAATAATTGTTGGAAAACTTCTGTGGTGATGAATTGATTATCTGCTGTTGTTTCGGTGGCGCGATCGCTGATAATGGAAATTAATTGCCGTTCACCCCGCAAAAATGTAATTTGCCGATTGGGAGATTGAGGATCTACTTTGGATGATAATACAGCCTCATCGCCTAAATAAGCTCTGGATAAATTTAAACTATTAAATTCTCTATCTGCTACTAATATTGATGCTTGATTTTGAAAGTTACCAAAAATTTTAAACCCAGAATTAGTTGGTTTAACTTTAATGAATTTCACTAAAAAACTAATTGGTTGATTTAATTGACTGCGATTACCTTCAAAGCCTGGTGTCACTATATCCGGTGCTAAAGGTGCGGCTAAATCTACTAATGTGCTGGTAACTTTCCAAGTCCCAGCTATCCAGTCAGGGTAAACTAAATCTCCTTTGGCTGGTTTGACTGATGTTAATTTTTCCCATTGGGGAAATTTGGCTAAATGTTCTGCTAATTCTCCGGCTTGTGCTTCGTTATTTCCTAAGAATAATAAAAGCATTAAGCAAAAACTAACAATTATTTTCATCAACATATTCAACAACTAAAAGTTAAATTTATTTAAAGATTTAAAGATTTAAATATCCCCGACTTCTTTGAGAA
>NZ_JADEWA010000433.1:0-4639 GCF_015207865.1 Dolichospermum sp. LEGE 00246 | reverse complement strand
CGGTTTGCAAATCGTTTTCTAGCCAATTTAAGAACCATTCGTTAATATGTCAAGTTGCCTGAAAAACCCAACAGACAAAGCTTTCAGGTTTTTTAATAAATTCTCACCCCCTGTGAACGGTTACCAAGCAAGGCGCGTTTACGGCGGGTATCCTGTGCTAATACCTGGCCATAATTAAGGGAAGCTTGATGAATGGCAAATTGATTTACACCCAGAATGGTGAGGGATGCACCGATAGATTGGAGAAAATGACGACGCTTTATGATAGGCATAGTTTCGATACTGTGCAGTTAAGAAAAGTAGAATCTTTATGGTAAATCTTTAGTTTTTTAAGTGACTGGACGTACCACACGAATTAGTTTTTTTCGCAATGATGTTTCTGCTGTTACAGCGTCATTGATTCTTGCTGCAAATTGTTCCCAGTTACGATTATTGCTACAAACAACAATTCCAAAGTGGTCATCATCACGACGATGTAAACGGATAAAATCATATTTATTAATAGTTAATATTGCCCGTTCTTGACTGATGGCAAATGCTAATACTTCATCGTCAGGTATGCGTTGATCTGCATTTCCTGCTTCTTGAACTGTCAAAACATCATGCCCCAAACTGCGTAATAATTCCACAACTGGAAAAGGAAACTGCTCATCTGCATAAAAACGTGCCATTGACTATGCTGCCTCATTACGCTCAATTACCAATGCGATTTCATCAGCATGAGCTTCTGCATATACCCAAGCATGAGCTAAATCCGTAGCTGAAATGGTGGGATAGCTGGTTAAAAGGTCAACATCACTATATCCAAGTTGTCGAGCTTCAACTAGTACCCAGACAGGAATACGAGTATTAGCAATGCAAGCTTCTCCACCACAGACTCTAGGGGTTTTCTCAATTCCTTGCCAATTGCTACCAAGACTTTGAGCAAGTAACTGTATAATCTGGACTTTTTCATTAGGTTTAAGGGCAAGAAGTTGTTGTTCTAACTCTTTGAGTGTCATGGATATCAATCCTCTAATGCCTTGTCAAGCTACATTTACAATTTTAATCCGCCACAGTGCTTCAACTCAAGCTACTTAATATTTACGATATACTGAAAGCAAAATTTCAAGTAATTACCTCAATATTAAATATAATATAATGTCCTTGCGACTTAGACTAATTAGCTGGATCACGTCGCCTCTGCTGCTGACGCTGATTCCCTCCTTGTTACCCATTCCCAGTTATCTCCTCTCTACCACCGCCCAAGCACAGACGAGTCAAGACCAGAAAACAGAAGCAGACAAGCTATTAGAGCAAGGAAATCAGCAATTTCAACGTAGCCAATATAAAGATGCAATTCAGTCTTGGCAACAGGCATTAGTGATTTATCAACAACTTAAAGACCGCAAAGGGTTGTAGATTTACCTAAGCTTAAATCGTGCTTCTAAAGCAGTAGCGATCACTTCACTTCCTTGACTACAGGTAACTGTCGTATCTCTGGACGTAAACCAGCCCGACGTACTCATGCAATGTAAGCATTAAGTCGGTTAAGATGGTCTACCCAACCTTCTGCTTCAGTTCCACCTTGATGAGTTCCCTCGGCAAAATCCGCATTTAGTTCTAAGGAACTTCCAATTAAAAAAATACCCAAAAATTTCTTGTGGTGCGGGACGAATTGCCCGCTAATCATCAAGGACAGGCAGGATGCCCATCCCACAAAATTGGGTAATTTATTTTTTGGTGTTCCCTAATGCCATTGCCGCTAGTGGAACACCGTACTCTTCCACTAAAATCTGAATTGCCCACATCGTCACAGGGTCTTCTGCTGGACGCACATAAGAACCATCAGCTTTAAATAATTTCTTTAAATTTATATGCTGGCGATACTTTTCTGGTAATGATAAGTAATTGGACAAAAATATTTACAGTCATTGTGAGCGAAGGGAAGCAATCACAACTCTTAGAATTGCTTCATTTCACCTCGTTTTATATGGCTAACGCCACGCAACGCTTACGCAATGACATTGTGTAATTAATTCTGTCTCACTACTTGTATCTATGGGAAATAGGTTACATAGTAGCTAAATAATATAGCGGTATGCACTTGAATGAGATACAGTGATTAAATTGCAAAACCTGTAGGGCGGGGAAACCTCGCCTTAAATTGTATTGCATCTGACCGATAACCGCTATATGCTATTTCAAAACACTGGTATTTTGAGAGCGCAATTACTTGCTTCTTACATTACCAGTTGTCCGGTAACAATAATATTATGTTGATATATTTTGAACTGACTTGAATACAAGCTGCGATTTCATCAACCCGTGTCTAGGGGTAGAGTATCATGTTTCCGGTGGTAGCGATCGCTCAACCTTTTGAAATTTCAGTGGAGGCCATGGGCGACAGACTCAGTTTAATTAATTATTATTCAGTTTCCAACTTTATTCTATTTTTACACGAATCACAACTGAAACGAAGCCGTTAGTGCTACCGCTAAAGCATCTGCCGCATCATCAGGTCGAGGAATTTCATCTAAATCCAATTCCCGCATCACAGCCTCTTGCACTTCTGTCTTATCTGCTTTACCATAATTCGTTAAAGCTTGCTTAATTTGGGGAGGTGCAAATTCCACATAAGGGAGTTTACGCTGTCCTAAAACTAACATCAATACACCCCTGGCTTGTGCTACAACAATGGTATTTGCCATCCGATAAAAGAATAATTTTTCAATGGCTACTAAATCCGGCTGTAAATCCTCAATAACGGTGTGTAAATCGTCAAATAATGTGCATAGTCGTTGACTCATTTCCATATCGGCACTGGTGCGAATTACTCCAAAATCAACCATCTGTACCGTTGTCTGTTGTTCTTTTGTTTGACTTTGCTGCCAATCAATTGCCCCAAATCCCACAGTTGCTAGTCCTGGATCTATTCCTAAAATTCGCTTTTTCATAAAATTCTTGATAACTGGGGTGATTGGTGATTGGTATTTCC
The DNA here is from genome assembly GCF_015207865.1 of Dolichospermum sp. LEGE 00246. Classification (NCBI taxonomy): domain Bacteria; kingdom Bacillati; phylum Cyanobacteriota; class Cyanophyceae; order Nostocales; family Aphanizomenonaceae; genus Dolichospermum; species Dolichospermum sp. LEGE 00246. The sequence goes on along the minus strand of NZ_JADEWA010000433.1, from coordinate 1,662 downwards.
TTCTTCTGACTCCTAACTGGGCGCAGGCCCTGCGCCCCTACTCGGTGATGATGAAGGATTGAATAAATGTGATGGTTTTCCCTTAGTGTGGAAACCAGGTGATGTAAATTTTTTGTTAAATATTGTTTGTACCAACTTTCCCTATTAGGTATGTTTATCGGTTTTCTGAAACAAGCCATTAATTCGCTACAGCTACAGTCCCAAGGTCGCACTTCCTATCGGTTTAACCAATGGTGCAAATGGTTGTCTCCTGGATTAGCTGTGAAACGCTGGTTACTTATCAGTATTGGGGGTGTTTTCTTAGCCAGTTTGGGGTTGGCTATTTGGGTAAAATTAACCCCGATTTTTTGGATTCTGGAATTGCTGAAAGGTCTTTTGGGTTTCCTGGCTGACATTTTACCCAACTATATCAGTGGTCCGGTACTCCTGGTATCTGGTGTGCTGTTGGTGCTGTGGGGACAATCTCGCACTGTTGGTTCAATTACGGAAGTTCTCAGACCTATTGGTGATGAAGAGGAGTTGATAGATGTCCTTTTGGCACATCGTCGCCTATACCGAGGTCCGAAAATTGTGGTTATTGGTGGTGGAACTGGACTTTCAACTTTACTCAGAGGCTTAAAAACTTATAGTGCTAATATTACTGCTATTGTCACCGTAGCAGATGATGGCGGTTCTTCTGGGAGACTGCGCGAAGAATTTGGCGTTTTACCACCGGGTGATATCCGCAATTGTTTGGCGGCGTTAGCAGATGAAGAAAAATTACTGACGGAATTATTTCAATATCGCTTTCGGGCGGGAGATGGTTTAACAGGTCACAGTTTTGGTAATTTGTTTTTAACTGCCATGACTGATATTACTGGAGATTTGGTGCAAGCGATCGCTGCCAGTTCTAAGGTATTGGCGGTGAGAGGACAAGTTTTACCTGCTACCCTTAGCGATGTCCGTCTCTGGGCAGAATTGACAGATGGTCGCCGCATTGAGGGTGAGTCGAATATTCCGAAAGCTGCGGGGAAAATTGTCAAAATTGGTTGTATTCCTGAAAATCCACCGGCAGTTCCCGCCGCAATTAAAGCCATTAAAGAAGCTGATTACATTATTATTGGTCCGGGTAGTCTTTACACTAGCTTAATTCCTAATTTGTTAGTTCAAGAAATTGCTGATGCGATCGCCGCTACCAGCGTACCTCGTATCTATATCTGCAACATTATGACTCAGCCAGGAGAAACTGATGGATATAGTGTTGCTGAACATATTCAAGCCATAGATGACGCTTGTGGCAACAGAAGGTTATTCGATGCCGTATTAGTTCATAAAAAAACACCCTCAGCCCAAGCACTGATCCGTTATGCCCAACAAAACGCCCATCCAGTTTTTTTAGACCGAGAATCTGTCACCCAATTAGGACGGCGAATAGTTCCTGCTAATATTCTCTTTGAAGATGAAAATGGTGCTGTTCGCCATGACCCGCAGAGATTAGCCAAAGTTTTATTAAAATGGTACAGTGGCGCACATCACGGGAAGTAAAAACTGGGGACGGGGGTAGAAGCAGCTTGATAATTTCTACCCATAACTATCCATATATTACTGTTTGTCCAAGTCTTCAAGAAGTTGATCAACAAAATCCCTCAACCGTTGCTGCCAATCAGGGACGGTTTTAATTTT
>NZ_JADEWA010000047.1:0-19691 GCF_015207865.1 Dolichospermum sp. LEGE 00246 | reverse complement strand
GAATTCCAGGGAATCTGAGTTGAGTTGCAGTTGTAAGTATGATTCCAGTTGCTAACCAAATTAATTCTAAGTTTGTATTTTTCATCAAATTAAAGCATTAAATTAAATAATGTTTTTCAACGCAATTAGACCAAAATCTCTGCGATTTATTTAAATTTTCTTCACTTAATGGAGAACCAACACGATACTTTAGTATCTTAAACTTTAGACCTGTAGTAAGTAGGTGAACACAATAAAACCAAACTGTGTAAAGAAACGTAAAATCGCCCAAACCCTCTTCACTCTTGCCTGTGGTTACTGAGCGAAGTCGAAGTATTGCCTTTTGCCTTGCCATAACGACAATTTTCAACGCCAACCTACTTAATAGCAAAAATATCTACTAAAGATTTAGCAGTTTGTTCTATTACTCCTCTATGAATTAGAGCCAATGAAAAGTAGTTATTCACTCCCCCCCCCTCTAAAATTATCGAAACCCTTGATCTCTCGTTAAAGATAGGGGGGAGTGTGAACAGTTACAATGAAAATACTCATAGCGATTGCTTCGTTTAATCGTTTAGAAATTCCCATCATCGCTTGTGTAGTAAATGAAGAATAACTGTAAACGTAAAACCTATGCGAATAACTGCGGCAATCAATAAAGCGATCGCTGCCCCTACCAAACCCAGCTTCGGCAGCAGCCATAGACAACCTACAGTTGAAATACTTGTCACAGTAACAAACAAAGGTATTTGGATACGAAAATATCGAGATGCCGTCATTCCACAGTCTAGGAAAGATGATATGTAATTAAACCCAGCAATAACCATCAGCCAAATAAATAAAGTTGTCTGCTCGGCATATTCAGGGCTATACAGCAGCATTAGAATTTGTCGTCCACTCGTCACCGCTACTAAAACACCTATTCCGCCTTGTAAAGCAGCTATTCCCACTAGTTTCAGCAGGAGGTTACGAAAACCTATAAGATTTCCACTAGCATAATATTTTGCTAGACGAGGACTGGCTGACTGCCCCAAGGCATTCACTACTATATTTCCAGCCATCATCATATAAGCCAAAGCCGTAAAAATACCCAGTTTCCTTTCATTCAAGTAATACTCAATCAAGTATTGAGGAATGTTGGTATTGAGCGAAACTAGCATCATCGCAAACCCCAATGGGAAACAAAGCCATACTAGATGTTTTAGAGTTTTCAGGTGCCAACGAGGTTGCAATTCTGAGATATCTTTTAGCATCAAAAGACCACTAGGAAGGTCATAGCCGAGTAGAACCACAGCCCAAACGCAGACTAACCCAAATACACCCCACAAAATATTACCGGATATATATATTCCTCCGCCTAAGAACAGCAATGACAGAAGTCCTTTAATCATCATCGAAATGGCAATCCGATCCATTCGTTCATGCTGCTGAATTAGCCCCTGAAATATATCACTAATAGACTCGAATACCTTGGCTGTTCCTATGAGGAAGATTACTAAAGATGTTTCCCTTTGATATCCACCTAAAAAGCTAATAACTGTAATAGTTAGAAGTGCCAGTGCTGTGGATATTAGCCTTAACCCAAAGTAATCACTAAACAAAAACTGTTTTTGAGCATCTGTTGCTTGGACAGCCCTTAGTTGGAGATCTGTAAACATGATTATAGGTGCTGTTACAGCCAACCCCAAGGTAAACTGTCCTACCATTTTTGGTCCGCCAAGTTTAGCCAAAACTACTAACATTCCCCATTGGCAAGCTGAATAAACAAAATTACCAACAAAAGTCCAAGAGAAATTACGACGTAGGCTCATGGGATTATTTTTTCTTGCATTGGCTTTAATCATTAGCTATTTTGATAACATTCAGCAACGCCATATTTTAAACCTATGCACATTTATTAGCCGATCATTTTTGCTCGTAGTTTATACAAAAATACGAATAGCTTTCCTTTGAGGGTAACTCCATGAAGAGCTTTAAAATTTTGAACTACTTCTCCACCAAACTCCTCCTTAAACTTATTAATATTCAATAATTTCTTGTCTATGTCTCCGGCATACCAGCCTCCAAAGTCATATACCGAAATTCCTGACTTTTTGAATCTCAACATATCTTGCCAGTGATGATAACGATTTGTACGCCCTACCAAAGACTGATATGAGGTGTCTTTACTATCTCTAATTGATGCAGAGTATAAAAAGCAAGCTCGATTTCTCACACAGCAGTGACCATGCCAAGTGAGAGGGATACCATCTTGAGACTTGACGAGTGAAAGATCAAAAATCCCTGCATCAAGATAACTTTTTATCCGATGTATATTAATTTTCTTTAAACCCTGAGAGAGACTAAACTGATCATGGAAATCAAGAAACTTATCCAAGGTATCAAACTCAATACTTTGTGCATCCCAATATTGATATGTGACGTGATCTTTTTCAGACGCACGCTTGATTTTGTAGCGATTATTTTTGCCTAATTTTTCCCATAAAACATTCTCATCCTCGTTGAGATCAACTAATCTTGTATGAAATTCATCAAATTCAATATATTCAATTCGATTTGTTCGCTGATAATAGTGAACAATATCTATGTCAGATAGTTGTTCTGGTTCTTCATCAAACCAAACTTCTTTAATAGAGACAAGTTTTTCTTTAAATGTGTTCATTTTTCTCTTAATTTTCCAGAATAAATACTGTATTTTATGACAAATCTCATAATATTTTAATGAGATAATGTCATGAAAATATCTTCTCGAAATCACTGCTATTAAAACCAAAACTCAAGGAATAATAATAGCCATCTACACAAGCTATCCAGTCATCTTTATTGACTATATGAGGATCAACATTATGCATTCCATCAGCATTCCAACCATATCCACTTGCGCCTATGATTGGATTTTCATTTACCAACTTTTCTGAATAATTTGTTGTACTTAATTCTGTTATTTCAAAAGCCCGAACTTTGTTTCCATAGCGGAATGGCTGACAATCTTGGCTATATCTAAAAAGCTTATTATCAAATATTGTCATCCTACCACCAGGTCTAGCGATATGGAAATTCCTTTCGATAATAGGGCTTTTAGGATGCTCAATCCATTTCCCAGTTAAGGACTCAGCATAGTATAGCCGCAAAAAATCATTGTTTCCAGTAGTTGTAAATAGCCACCATTTATCTTGAAAATAAACAACGGATGAATCTTTAAAATTCTGCCCTTCAATTAAGGTGTTTAAGTATGACCACTGTTCAGGAAAATCAGTTGCTTGATAAAGGCGAATAGAATTTGATGCGTTGCTTTCTGGTACCATATAATAACTATTATCCCATTTAAATACATAGGGATAAGACAAATGAAAAGATTCGCGCAGAATAATTTTTTGATAGTTCCATTCTATGCCGTCAGTGCTTGTTGCCAAGCCAATTTCTCCTCTATTTGTTTCAATGTTCATAACCTCAAAAAACATATACCAAGTCCCATTTTCATAAACCATAAATGGATCAGCAACAAACTCTGCTGAAACATCTATAACATCTTTAGCTGTTAAAACTGGATTTTTGATATTCTCTTGAGAACTTAACTTAAAAGGTGATTCCCCTGTATAAATTCCTATTGACCAATCACATTTCCTCCGGAAAAAAATTTTTGCAATCTTTTTAAGAGAAGATAAATATGTTGACATCGACAAATTTTTTGTCTGAACTTTATTGCTTAATTTCATACTTTTCTACAGATTTATTAACACTACGAATATAAAAGCAGCAAAAATCTTAATCTATTTAGGCAATTTTGGGTTTGGTACTTTTCGGAATATTTATCCAACTATTTGATGTGTGATTAGTAAATTGACCAGGCTCTAACAAACTTATTTCTTCTGGCAATTTTGGTTTATAACCTACCACTAATTGTGACAGCAATAGCATAATCGAATCAGCATCATTTTTAGCTGCTACTCCCAGTAAAGTTTCTACCGTAATATCCAAATAACTAGGAAGAATCTGGCTCGCATTTTTCACAACTAACAGTTTTTCATGCTCCGTCTTTTCATACTCTTCTCCCTCAATAAACAACTCTTCAAATAACTTTTCTCCCGGTCTTAAACCCGTAAATACTATGTCAATATCTTTGTTAACCTCATATCCCGAAAGATGGATTAATTCCTTCGCCAAATCCACAATTTTTACAGGTTCACCCATATTTAACATTAAAACTTCACCACCACGACCCAGAACAGATGCTTGTAAAACTAGTTGTACAGCCTCCGGTATAGTCATGAAGTAACGACAAATATCGGGATGAGTAACTGTAATTGGTCCACCGGCTAATATCTGTTTTTGGAAAGTAGGAACTACACTACCTCGACTCCCTAAAACATTCCCAAACCTTACAGCTACATAGGATTTACCGCTTTGTTTTGCTGCTTGTAAAACTAGCATTTCAGCTACTCTCTTACTCGCACCCATTACATTGGTCGGATTAACTGCTTTGTCTGTGGAAATCATGACAAAATGTTCGACATTATATTGCAGTGCTACCTGTAGTAAATTTCTGGTGCCAATGACATTATTAGTAATTGCTTCTGCGGGATTTAATTCCATCAAAGGGACGTGTTTATGAGCAGCAGCATGAAAAATTACATCTGGTTTAAATCTCTCAAAAGCGTGTTCTAATCTCGATCGCACTCGAATATCAGCAATGAATGTATAAATCTGCGGTATATTGATGACTGATTGACCATTATTTTTGAGAATTTGGATTAGTTGTTCTAGTTCTTGTTGGATATTAAAAACCGAATTTTCTCCATGTCCAATCAGGATAATTTTTGCTGGGTGACAACGGAAAATTTGCCGACATAGTTCGCTCCCAATTGATCCTCCTGAACCTGTAATTAAAACTGTTTTATCTTTAATAAATTTAGACACCTTTTTAATGTCTATATGAATAGGTTCTCGCCTGAGTAAGTCTTCAATTTTGATATCTCTAATACTATCTACTCGGACACGACCATTGAGGATTTCATGTATTCCTGGTAAAGTGCTAGGTTGGACTCCATTGGCTTGACAAATATCAACAATTTCTCGAATAATTTGTCCAGAAACTGTAGGCATGGCAATAATAATTTTCTGAATTTTTAATGTTTTGATTACCTCGGAAATTTTATAGCGATCGCCCAATACCGGAATTCCCCGTAAATGTATATGCTGTTTTTTGATATCGTCATCAATAAAGCCTACAGGATAAACCCCAAACTGGGGATTTCTTTGCATATCTTCCACAAGAGAAACCCCCGCATTACCCGCACCAATAATCAGCACTCTCTCCCTATGCTTAGATATTTTCTGTCTATGATTTACCCTTTCTACAACCCGCACACTAAACCGTAGTGCAATCACACAAATACCAGAAAGTATTCCCTCCAAAATTGGTAGTGATTGCGGAAGATTACCTAATAGCATATTGAATGTTTTATCCAATATATTAAATAGCGTTGTTTGGATGACTATCACACCCATCATCAACATGACTATGTAGATTACTTCCTCAATACTTGCATATCGCCAATAGCGTTTATAAAAACCACATCCCCAAAAAACAATTAGTTTAACTACTAAAAATAAAATTGTAGCAACTGCTAACTGTGAAATATATTCTTGCAAATTCAGATCACCATCAAAATGCAAGGATAATGCTAGCAATGGTGTCATTGCAAAAATAGTAATATCAAAAATAAACCAATGTCTATTTCTAAGTTTACTTAATTGATTGGATAAGGTTTTAATTGTTTTCTGAACAGTAAAATGAGAGACGAAAAATAGGATATTCACATCAACATCTCCAGGAAAATATATGAAATCTTTTCACTAGATAAACACCTGAGATTCTAATTGATAATCTCAAAGACATGACATATTCAAATCACCGTCTGGCAGCAGCAGTAAGGATTCAGAAGTAAAACTGGCTTACTGTCCGGCTTCAAATTTAGATTCTGTACCTCATTAATCTGCAATCTGCTCCCTTCCAATCACCCTCTTAATTAATTATGTGGTGATTTACAAAAATAAATCTTCACCAATTAAATGAAAATGCCATAGCGTTGATAAATATCAACTAAACATAAACATTAATGTATGGGTTATTATTTTTTATCTTGAACTTATAGAGGTTTTATCAAATTTCCACTGCTTAAGTCATGCCAGTTTGACACAAATTCCCTATTAAATAAAAATAATAGCAGCAAGTATAGTGTTTACACCATATCTGCTGCTTAATTGGAGCGAAAACTCCGATTGTTGACTTTTAATCCAACTATTAAAAATCCATAAACAGCCTGTTGAATTTGCTGTGTGAATTTTTAATTACTAATGTTTAATTCTGTTTTGCGGTACTAGACTTTTGCTTGTAACGACTTCAGTAATTCAGTATTCACACCCGATTCACGAGTCAGAGAAATTTTACCTGTGCGAGCAATTTCTCTCAATCCAAATTTCTGTAGCACTTGCACAATCGCCACCATTTTACCAGGATCACCAACAACTTCCAAGGTTAAAGAATCTTCAGCCACATCTACAATTCGCGCTCGGAAAATCTGAGACAATTCAATAATCTCCGAACGATTAATGCTAGTAGCATTAACCTTGAGAAGCATCAATTCTCTTTCTACACAAGGAATTTCTGTAATATCCTGCACTTTGAGAACATTAACCAACTTATATAGTTGTTTAGTAAGTTGCTCAATAATGCGATCATCGCCAGGGACAACCATCGTAATTCGGGATACTCCATTCTGTTCCGCAGGTCCCACAGCCAGGCTTTCAATATTAAAACCCCGACGAGCAAATAAACTAGCAATGCGGGATAGAACCCCCGCTTCATCTTCCACAATAACTGACAGCGTATGTTTCATCGGCGACTAAAGGAGCATGACATGAACGCAGACCGGCACTCATGACTGCAAAGCGAGTTTCTACTACGCTGCATTGTCGGTCTGAATTTTTATTTTATACTTAATAATTGCAATCATTCCGTTCCTGTGGAAAAGTTATCCATAAGAATAATATTTAATTTTTGTATCCCTTACGGGAGGTATCAGCCATAAATATCCGTAAGATGTGTTGGCGACAGAGTAATACACCATGATCATAAATATCTAACTCTTAGCAGGAATATTACTAATTTAGATATATCTATTTTTAAAGGTAGATGCAGCCTTTAACTTAACGCCATATATTGTCATCAGCAGTGAAAATTGACAGGAACAAAGTATTTATGGGTTGGTTGCAAAGAATGTTTGGCTTAGAAAAATCGGAAAGCACCCAAGTTAATCCAAATTCTAGCTATGATGCTAATACACAAACCATAGAACCAGAGCGTATAGGACTAAATGGAGAATATGATCAAAGTGGTTTAGCCAAGCGAGTAGCATTAGCATTTGATCAAGATCCTGACCTTAATGATATTGATACTCTCTGGGTTGCTCAAACAGGTAGCATTGTGGTACTAAAAGGTCAAGTTCCCACTCAGGATATTCTTAATCAACTAGTTGCCGTAGCTTACACTGTTGATGGCACTACAGATGTTGATACTACACAAGTTAATTTAAATTAGATTAATTAGAGTTTGCTAAATAAGTTGTTGATGAGGACAGGAAGTAGGGGGTAGATGTTTACCAATTACCCATTACCCATTACTAATCCAATCTAAAATCGCCTGGTTAACTTGTTCTGGTGATTCGTCATGGGGACAATGACCGACATCTTCCAGATATAGCAATTGCAGTCTCTCATTGTAGCCCACAAATTGATTTGCTAGTTTTGGCGGCACAAATCGGTCTTTTGTTCCCCAAATTAACAGCATAGGAATTGTTAAGTTTGGTAAAATTTTCTTGACACTAGGACTAAAATTAATCCCTGTTGTGGCTTTGAACAAGGCTCTAAAGGCACGAGCAGATCCCCTATCCTGGGGTGGTCCTGCTAAAATATCTATAAGTTCATCAGTAATCGCTTCGGGATTGGCATAAGCTAAACTAGCCCAAGGGCGCAGCACACTAGGACGACGCACAAAATAAAATATCGGTTTTAATATTAATCTGGAAGTAAATATACTTTTAATCCCGCTGACAAGAGGTTGCAAAGCAGTCGGAATCATTTCTTGTTCCAAATTAGGATCAGGTAAACTGATCATCACTATCCCCTGGATCATGTCAGGATGGTTAGCGGCTGCGACTAGGGAAATCAGTGAACCGATGGAATTACCCACCAAAACCACTGGTTGACGGATAAAAGTTTTCCAAAAATCGTAAACCTGCTCTACCCACAATTCCACATTGTAGTTAGTTGCAGCTTTTTCCGAAGCCCCAAAACCAATCATGTCCAAAGCGTAAACCGTGTGAGACTTACCCAAAACCTCTAAATTATGTCGCCAATGACCAATGGAAGCACCGAAACCATGAAGTAAAATTAAGGGTGTTGTTCTTGCATAATCATGGGGAGGACGAATATAAGTATAACGGGTTTGCCAACCACGCCACACCCAATCCCTTTGATTACCAACTCTTTGCTGCCAATCTCTTGCGGTAGTCACAGTTATCTCTTAATGATTAAGTCGGTGAACACAATAAAACCAAGCTGTGTAAAGAAACGTAAAATTGCTGAAAACTTCTTTACTCTTGCCTCTTGCCTCTTGCCTCTTGCCTCTTGCCTCTTGCCTCTTGCCTCTTGCCTCTTGCCTCTTGCCTTGCTATGACGACAATTTTCAACGCCAACCTACTTAGTTGGAGACTACTAATTTTGTGCGTTGTTTCTTAATATGTTACATTATATTTGGTTAGCTTCAATGTATACCTAATTTTGCTATCATAGAAACATCTTCTAGATATCATACCTCTATGTATCTCAGAAGAAAATTGTAACAATAGTTATTAGTGTCAAATATCATGTAATTTACATTAAATAATGCAGTGGAATCAACTCAGAGTCCGGCTATACAGTCAACGACTTGATCGAACTTCTCTTATAAATTTGCTACACTAGAGAGGGATATTCATTTTCCAATTCTGAGTTACTGTTGTATTTTGCCTTCAATGGCATATCAAACTAAACTAACTAAATCAAGACCAGTCCAAAATCTTAACTAAAGAGCTGCCACTAATCATAATGCCTGTGATTGAGAAAAAAAGAACTCGCGATCTGCCCCAAATTAACGAACGGATTCGCTTCCCGAAAATTCGGGTGATTGACACTGATGGCGCACAACTGGGAATTATAACTCCGCAGGAAGCGATACAATTAGCAGAGGAAAAGGAATTAGACCTAGTGCTAATTAGTGACAAGGCTGATCCGCCAGTATGTCGAATAATGGACTATGGGAAATATAAGTTTGAGCAGGAGAAGAAGGCGCGGGAAGCCCGGAAGAAGCAGCACACAGCTGATGTAAAAGAAGTGAAGATGCGCTACAAGATAGAAGAACATGACTATAATGTGCGCGTTAAACAAGCCGAACGCTTCCTCAAAGATGGCGATAAAGTTAAGGCTACTGTGATGTTCCGAGGGCGGGAAATTCAACACAGTGACTTGGCAGAAACGTTGCTTAAACGAATGGCTACGGATTTAGAGCCTTTTGGTGAACTTCAGCAAGCACCGAAGAAAGAAGGGCGGAATATGATGATGCTGATTTCACCAAAAAAATAATTTCGTCAACAACCTAGTACAGGCTGGCGTAAATAATATGACTATTAAAAGCTCCGAAAATTTGATTGATTAAGGGCTTGAAAATGGTTCGTTCACTTACACCTTGTTGTACTAGTGCTTATGGCTTTAAAGCTCGGTCAATGTCTTCATGGAAGAGTCGCCGAGAAGCCCACACTCACTTGTTCGCGCAAGCGTGCCGCAAGGCATAAGGGGGTGTGTTGAGTATGTCACTAATAGGATCTAAAATTGACACCGGGGAGATTTGTCCTATTCCCTCAGCATTCATCCATAATTAGATTTATGTCAATTTATTCTAAAATGATAGTCCTGACGGCTGAGTGCGAAAAATCATCCTCAGTTGTTCAGGACTTTTGCTATGTTATGAAATAAGAGTCACTAGGTACTATTAAAGCACAGGAAAGTTTATGGGTAAATCTAGTACAGCATGGTGCAAATAAAGCAACCATTCTTAATAGCCATTACGGGTTGGGGTAAATCAATTTCATGCTGTTATTGATGAATCGTTTCTAGGCGCAGACCCTGCGCCCCTACTTTCTGAATTTTTCATGGTCAGAATCTACTAGTACAGCTTGGCGGAAATAATATGACTATTAAAATTTTCTCTGTTCTCTGTTAAGAGTTTCCTGCCTTCACGGTTATATCATGATAAAGAACAGGGACGCGATCGCTATTGTATGGCAGAATAGGGTATTGGCAAGAGTTTTTGCTAATTACCAAATTATTTGCTAATATTTTTCAAAAGATAATATTAAAATTAAGGATAACTTTGTACCACTATGTTAACATCCGCAATTGATACTAAAGATGTAAATGCTATGCAATCTGTACGGGAAGGGGTGGTAGTGTGCGATCGCTCTCCCTGGGGACTTATCCGTATTTCTGGCGATGATCGTCTTCGCTTCTTACACAATCAAAGCACTAATGATTTTAAATCTCGTAAACCTGGTCAGGGCTGCGATACTGTGATGGTGACATCTACAGCCCGCACGATAGATTTAGTCACGGCTTATGTCTTAAATGATGCTGTTTTATTATTGGTTTCCCCGAACCGTCGTCAGGAACTTATGAAATGGTTAGATCGGTATATCTTCCCTTCTGATCAGGTTAAATTAACTGATGTGACAGAAGAAACAGCAATATTAAGCCTCATTGGACCCCAAAGTCATGCTGTTATCGAAAAATTGGGGGCTGGTGATTTAATTGGTCAACCAAATGGTAATCACATTTTGGTTGGTGGGGTGATAGTTGCGGTGGGTAGCGGCTTGGCTGCACCCGGATATACATTGATTTTACCCCGCGCTGAAAAACAAACATGGTGGGAGAAAATACGGTCATTGGGGGCTGTGGAATTGAGCGATCGCACTTGGGAAATGTTACGAATATTACAAGGTCGTCCCGCTCCCGACTCGGAACTCACGGATGATTATAACCCTCTGGAAGTGGGCTTATGGCAGGCAGTTTCCTTTAATAAAGGTTGTTATATCGGTCAAGAAACCATTGCCAGACTTAATACATATAAAGGTGTAAAACAATACCTTTGGGGAATTCGTCTTAGTGCTGCGGCTGAACCAGGAACAGTAATCACCATTGGCGAAGAAAAAGTAGGTAAACTCACTAGCTATACAACCACTCCTGATGGTCATTTTGGACTAGTTTACATCAGGAGTAAAGCTGGTGGAGTTGGCTTAAAAGTGCAAGTTGGAGAAGTAGCAGGAGAAATAATTGCTATTCCCTTTGTCTCCCACGAATATCCATCAATTCATGTCTAATTGTCCATTACCCATTTCCCCTACCTGGACACAATTCATCTATCCAAGAAGGCAAAATACTGCTATGAGTAGATGAAATCCGGGGAATATTTGGGCTAGGAAATCCCGTAGTTATCAATCGTTTATCTATTTGTTCCCTTCCCAATCCGAGAGGTAGCTTAACTGAAGAATGATCATGAATCGGTGTAGCAACTGCAATCACAGAAATGCCTGTAGTCATTTTCAATAACACCTGTTTATGTTCTTTGGGTACAGGTGAGTCTGTCAGGGCTATATGAGCCGGAGAGGTACTAACAATCTCATTTTTGGCGGTAGAATGCTGGGATTTTAATAAGTTTAACTCCTGTTCAGGATTGAAGTGCAAACACAAAGCTGCAATTATCTGATCAGGATCATTGTTTAAATCCAAAATGAAAGGGAGAATTTTTTTTAACTCTGGTTCTAAAGTAGATAAAGTCGCTAAGATGTAACCAGAAGAAGGTCGGCGAATACCATAATAATCTTTCCATATTCGCATTTTCACTAGCCAAGGACGATTTTGTTCGTAATAAATTAGCCACTTCTTTTTTAATGATTGACGTAAATGCTGAATATCCATTCATTCCCTCACTTCTTACTGTACCAAATTACAGCATTTATATATTTTCAGTGATCTTTATCCCTGGGGATGAAACCGATAATAAAGCATTTTCTTCACTCTTTTACCACCTAATAAATGTTGTTCCACCAATCTGGGTACTTCTTGGGGTAACACCCGACAATACCAAACCATTTCGGGTAAAACTAGCACCATTGGACCATTACCGCATTGACCTAAGCAGCCACTAGATGTGACTGTCACATTAGGTATAGGTAAATCGTGTAAAGCCGCTAAAACTTCCTTTGCACCTTGTTTTCTACAAGTACGATGTTGACATACTTTTACAGAAATCAGAAGGGGCTGTTCCTGACTTTGGATATTTGATATTAATTCATTCATCGCCATTTTGACTATAAACGCCAATTCTCTAGTATTAGTGAATAACCCAAATCTTGAATTCTTTGATAATGAGATAAATTACCTGTAACTAAGGTAAGATTATGACTAATAGCAATAGCAGCAATCATGCAATCAGGATAACCAATCCTCTTTCCTGTTATTTCTAAATCAGCATAAATTTTTCCGGCTAATACAGAAGCTGTTAAATCAAAAGATAATATTTCCTGTGAAATTAGGATGTTTAAAAATTGCTGAAGACGTTCTTTTTGCTGACGTTTCTGCCATCTTTCGACAATTTCCATAACTGTAATTGCAGAAATTGTATATTTCTCAAACTGGCTTAAGTAAATATCGGCTTTGGCAATAATCTGAGGATTTGCCCGTTTAATAATTTCTGAAAGAATATCAGTATCAAGTAGGGATTTCTCTACTCTATTCATTTTATCAACTATATCCTCTTTTTTCCATTGCCTCAACGACAATTTCATCAACGATTTCTGGAACATCCGCATATAATCCCATTAAGGGATCTTTCTTTTCCTGAATTTCTGCTAAACGTTCAATTACTTGAGTAATCAATTCTGATAACGTTGACTGATTGACTATTGCAATAGTTTTTGCCCGTTCAAAAGTCAGTCTATCTAATTCAAGTTCTATTTTTTCCATGATGGATTTACCCCCTAGTTAGGAAAACGGACAACGGTAATAATTCTGATTATATCATTTCGATCAGTAATAACTGTTGACCGTTCCCTGTTTTTACCCGCTAGTAACTTTTTTATCCAGACGTTCAGCCAGCCATAATTTAATAATAGAATCAGAAGTAACACCCAAACCCTTAGAGGTTGTTTGAAAACTTTTTCGTGTGGGATCTGACACCCGCAGATCCCCCTAAATCCCCCTTTCCAAGGGGGACTTTGAGGAATTTAGCCCCCCTTTGTAAGCTTTGTAAGGGGGGTTGGGGGGATCTCGATTAATTCTGATACTTTTCAAACATCCTCTTAGCTTCATGTTCTAAAGCTGCAATCATCCAAATTGGGAAATCAATATTAATTCGTTTTTGTTCATTACCAGGAAAACCGTCATCACCATCATCAACTAAGCAAAAACAGCCACCAAAACCGGAATTACCTCCTCGTCCTTCCTTGCCTTAAAAATAGGCTAAATCGCCACTATGATACTATATGTTGTATGTGTGGCGATCGCTAAAAAATCCTAACTGATCACTAATCCTTTACTGGCTAACCATGCACTATTAAATATTCGTGACTGATAGCGAGAACCACTGTCACACAAAATAGTTACAATAGTATGTCCTGGTCCCAATTGTTTAGCTAAAGCCACGGCTGCACCGACATTAATTCCCGTTGAACCACCCATTAATAAACCATCTTTTCTTAATAGTTGATAAACAACACGCAAGGCTTCAGAATCGTCAATTTGGATGGCATCATCAACAGGTGCGCCTTCCATGTTGGCGGTAATCCGACTATTCCCAATACCTTCAGTAATAGAATTACCTTCTATTTTGATTTCTCCAGTTTTGATATAGCTATATAGTCCACTACCTAAAGGGTCAGCCACCACACATTTAACGCCCGGATTTTGTTCTTTTAGGTACATTGCCACACCAGCATAAGTACCACCCGTACCAGTGGATGCCACCCAGCCATCTACTTTACCATGAGTCTGTTGCCAAATCTCTCTACCTGTGGTTTCATAATGGGCAATCCGATTGGCTAAATTATCAAATTGATTAGCCCAAATGGCGTTTTCCATTTCTGCCGCAATTCTACCAGATAGTTTGACGTAATTATTCGGATCTTTGTAAGGTACAGCAGGAACAGGACGAACTTCCGCACCCAGGGTAGTTAAAGCATCTATTTTTTCTTGGGATTGGGTATTGGGAATAAAAATCAAGCATTTATAGCCTTTGACATTGCAGATATGTGCCAGCCCAATTCCCGTATTTCCCGCTGTTCCTTCTACTACTGTACCACTGGGTTTGAGAAGTCCTTTTTTTTCTGCATCTTCGATAATATACAGCGCAGCCCGATCTTTGACAGAACCACCAGGGTTCAGAAACTCGGCTTTAGCCAAGATTTCACAACCTGTTTCTTCGCTAAAACTGTTTAAACGAATTAATGGGGTGTTACCAATTGTACCAACAAATCCATTTTTGATATCCATTTTGCATCTACCTGAGTTTTTCCCGATCTGCTTGCAGCAGCGCTTCGCTATCAAATTTTGACATTTCTAGCCATTTTTATGTGAATGAACCAAATCTTGATTTTGTTTCCCGCAAAGTCGCTAAGAGGGTGTTTGAAAACACACAAGTAATCCTGGCAGAGGTTTCAGCCTTTTTTCATCCAGGAATTTAAGCTTCACGACCGCATAATTTCATTGTGCCGATTTCTGATCCTTTCTGGACTACCTGTAGGAATTGCAGCAATTAGTTTTTGGGTGTATTCTTCTTTGGGGTGGAGATAAATACTTTCAGATGTCCCTGACTCCACTATTTTCCCTTGATTCATCACCAAAATGCGATCGCTCAAAAATTTGACTACACTTAAATCATGGGAAATAAAAATGTAAGTTAGTTGAAAATCCTCTTGTAATTCTTTCAATAAATTTAAAACTTGCGCTTGCACGGATACATCTAAAGCTGAAACTGATTCATCACAAATAATAAACTTAGGATTTAAAGCCAAAGCGCGAGCAATACAAACCCGTTGACGCTGACCACCGGAAAACTGATGAGGATATTTTTTCATATCACCCGCACTTAAACCCACTCGTTCCAACAATTCCACTACCCTAGCTTGTCGCTGTTGTTTCGACTTCCCCACCCCATGAATCAACAGAGGTTCTACAATCGCTTCCCCAATCTTCATCCGGGGATTGAGGGAACTAAAAGGATTTTGGAAAATAATCTGCATTTCTCGTCGTAAATGCTGCAAAGTTTTCCCAGTCAAGTGAGTAATATCCTGTTTATTAAAAAATATTTTACCGCTCATCGGTTCGATTAATCGCAGCAACGTTCTCCCTAAAGTAGTTTTACCGCAACCAGATTCTCCCACCAATCCCAAAGTTTCTCCCGGAAAAACATCAAAGGAAACCCCATTTACAGCCTTATGGTAACGTTTTGTACTGCCAAATACTCCCCTGACTGGAAAACCGACTTCCAAGTTACTAACGGACAACAGAGGTAGTTGTGAACGAATATTTGCTAATCTTGCATTAATCTCTTCCCCAGTAATTTCCGCTGGTTGTGCAGGTTCTTTAGTCTGAATTGTCACTTTTCCAAATTCATCTTCTGTTACACTCATGTAGTCAGAAACAGTCAGTAGTTTGTGGGGACGACGATTCAGACTAGGACGACAAGCTACAAGTCCTTTAGTATAGGGATGTTGGGGGTTATTGAAAATTTGTGCTGCTGCACCATATTCAACAATTTTACCTTTATACATCACTGCTACTTGGTCAGTAATTTCCGAAATTAAACCCAAGTCATGGCTAATAAAAATCATTGCCATATTGCGGCTTTGTTGCAGTTCATATAACAATGCTAGAATTGTCGCTTGCACAGTTACATCTAAAGCTGTGGTTGGTTCATCAGCAATTAATACAGATGGATTACAAGAAATAGCCATTGCAATCATGATTCGTTGCAATTGTCCTCCAGATAGCTGATGAGGATATCTTTCCAGCATAGCTTCTTTGTGTTCTTTCACCAACTGTGCCAATTTAAAACTACCGGGTGCTGACAAATCATGATCAAGATACTGTTCCTCAATTTGTTCATCACTAGGTAAAAGTTTAACTTCTTGCAACCCGGCGATCGCAATTCTTTTTGCTTCAATTGCATTCACATTTTGATGGCGCATAATAGCTTCTTGCAACTGAAACCCGATACTATAAACCGGATTTAAAGAACTCATTGGTTCTTGAAAAATCATCGCAATATCACCACCTCGATAAAGCTGCATTTCGTCAGGTGATAATGCTAATAAATCCAACGGTTGTCCACTTGTCCGAGAAAATAAAATTTCCCCTCCACTCACTTTTCCCGGATATTGCAACAAACCCATAATTGCTAAAGCCGTAACTGACTTTCCACTTCCCGACTCTCCCACTATTCCTAAAGTCTCACCCTGATGTAGCTGAAAGCTAATATCATCAATAGCTTTTACTTTACTGCTATCACTGATAAATTCAACTTGTAGATTGCGAACCCCTAAAACTATTTCTTTCATAACACCAATTACTAATTTACAACTTCCGCAAAATATCTGGTAGCAATTGTCCTGGAAGTTTAGACAAAGCTAAATTTTGTCCTTGAATTCCTAACTCATTGTGAAAAGTACGAATTATGTTAACAATATAACCGATTGTTGTTTGATAGTTTTCTGTTTTTCTATCAAATCCACTGAGTGCGTGTAAATGATTTTCTAAAGCAGCTTCTAAATGTTGAGACAGTGTTTTTTTGTCACCATTAAAAGATAAATTTGTCACTAAATCATGATGAGCTAATGCTAAATTATTGTGTGTCACATATAAATCAAAATTTAAAGGCAGATTAGTAAATGAGTGAGCTATATTCACAGTTTCTTCATAGGCATTAATACATAATTTTATGAGTTTTTGTTGATCTTCCTTTGTTGTTTGCGGCTGATTTGCTAAGTGCCAGTAAGCGATACCCAGATTATTTTGAGTAGCAGCATAGGCTTGGGGAACATCAGCAGATGTCCGATATTTTAGTGCTTCATTATAAACCTGAATTGCTAACTGGAGATTTTCTACTGGTTGTTCATACTGGGAAAGATTCCAATAAGCAGTACCAATATTATTTTGAATCATGCCATATTTTAGGGGTTCATCTGTCGGTTGATAGTGAATAACTGCTAATTTATAAGCAGCGATCGCCCTTGTCAAATGTTCCACAGGCTGATTATACTGTCCTAGATGCCAGTAAGCTGTACCTAAATTATTCTGACAAGCAGCATATTTTAAAGGTTCTATATCCTCCTGTCGGTAACGCAACGCCTCATCATAAGCCACAATCGCTAAATTCCAGTTTTCCACCGCGTCAGCAAACCTAGCCAAATCACCGTAGGCAGTACCCAGGTTATTTTGAATACGAGTATAAGTTTCCGGCTGAGTATCACCTGTAATCAACTTGAGTGCTAACTTATAAAAATCTATCCCTTGCTGAATATAAATCTTTGCTTCTTCAGAATTATCGGGGATACGGTGCAACATCCAGTAAAGAGTCCCCAAATCATTCAAAACATCTGGAAGTTGTGGAGAACTTTCATCATAACTAACAGCCTCCTGATAAGCTAGAATTGCTATCATTAAATTTTCCGCCGTTGCTTTTCCTTCCTCAATCTGCAACCGATAGAAATTACCAAGATTCTGATAAGCTATCCCTAACTCTTCTTCCTTAGCCTTTTGAATATGTAACTGTTCAATTTCTCCAAGTATTTGTTGAATTTGATCACTATTATCAGCAGTTATTGTTTCCTTAATTAATCCTTGCAACTCCTGATTAATATGAGATAAGGCAATTTCGCGCTGATTATTGGTAGTTTGAGGAGATGGAACAGGAGATTTTTCCGGTATTTCTGTGCTTAAATCTGTAGTTGTTGTTAAAGGTAAATCAGGTTTATTTGTGGCTTTAATGTCTGGAGAAATCTTTTCCTCATTCACAATTAAATTATCTAAATTTTCTCGTTCTAAACTACGGGAGTCAGCCACAACCTCTGAATAACCCCTATTATCTATAGTTGGTGTCGGTTCTCCCTCAAATACAAATACACCCGTGCGACAATGCCAAAATTTGGGTGCTGATTGCTGAATTGCCGATAACCAAGGACGAGAAACCCAAAATAACAAACTAGATTCTAAAAAGCGACTAGATTCATAACCAGATAAATGTTGTTCACTTAAATGGAGATAATTCAAAAATAAACGTTGGACTGCAACTGGTTCTTTAGTCAGCATTTCCACCCCCACAATCTGAAATCCTGGAATTGGTAAAGGACGACCAGGATTCTCTGTTGAACCTCCAACCAGTGGAGGTGGGTAATTAGCTAACCATTGGTTAATTTGCGCGATGGGATTAGGATCACTGAGATTTAATCGTATTGTCACCAATCGTGGATAGGCTGGTGTGCTAAAGTCTCCCACATTATCTCGTTGATATAAAACCTTGCCCACTGGATAAGCAAGGGTTGAGTGTAAACGTGCTGCTATCCGGTTTCTTAAATGTAAATCATCACATATAGCAAATAAAATTTGTCTACGTAAACCCAGACTCAGAGCAAGTTTTAGGCGTTGATATACTTGCCGATTCAAACCAGTGTTTTCTGTGTGGACAGTTTCATTCACGCTTGTATTTAGTTGGGTTTTACCCCTTGTTTCTGTATACATCCCGACTGAATAAATTAAATATTAATGTCACATCTCATAATTTGGATTTTCACGGAGATGCTATCTTTTTCAGGATGAATCAAGTTTTACGGGCTAGAATACCAAAAAAAAGACTATAATTATACTTGTATTTTGCAATTATAGCAAAAAATCAGGCTCTTGATCAAAATAAGAACCTGAAATCAGGAAAGGCTATTAAAGGACAGTTTTCCAATTAGCTAACATTAGAGACAGTGAAAGCGACAAAAATTACCCCTCCAATTAAAAGCACCGCTGCAATTCCTAATATAATATAAGTACGCTTTTGAGAGTTTGTTGGTGGTTCAGCTTGATAAAGCTTGGGTTCTTTAGCAAAGTTATTGAGAAGACCGCCCTCTTCGTTTGTGTAAGGCATGAAGTGATTCCTTATTATCTTTCTTTACTTAATGTTAAATAAATTTTACAGCACTCTCATAAAAATAAAAAAATAATTACATGAATCTACATTTCTGGTATTTTGATTTATCTCTTGACAAAATAGACAACTCATGCTTGATTTTGTGCTATTTTATTTTACCTGACTGCTAATTCAGGAATAGAATTCATTCCTAATTGAGTGCGAAGTTCAGTTACATGATTATTTGGCATAAAATTTTTGTTACACTGTCAATAGTTATCTTATATTTCTGAATCTCAATCAACAGTAAACCAAAATTATGCAAAGAATTTCTATAGAAAATTTTGGACCAGTGAAAAAATTTGAGGCTGATGTTACGGATATAATGCTGTTAATTGGACCCCAAGCAAGTGGTAAAAGTACAATTAGTAAATCTATTGTTCTATTTAAG
>NZ_JADEWA010000432.1:0-4684 GCF_015207865.1 Dolichospermum sp. LEGE 00246 | reverse complement strand
ACTTTACTATTAGACATACATTTTTCACGTATAAACACTGAGCAAGAAAGCCATTTTTTGTATTGATGATAGGCAGTTAAGCAAAAATATACACTGATTTAAAATGAGTCCTAAACTACACTAAATATTTATCACGGAAAAAATTTTGTGTTTATTCCTGGAGCGAAGATTAAGGTAAATTACATAGTCAGGGGGAAATTTGGGGAATTTTTTGGGAAGCAATCAGACCTACCGTGCCAAATGTAAAGGATTGCAACGTATAATGAGAACGACAAAACAGTTAAAAAATATTGAATAATAGTAGGTTTAAATGCGCGTAGCAATCGCGGGAGCGGGTCTAGCAGGACTTTCCTGTGCAAAATATCTTACCGATCTAGGTCACACACCTATCGTTTTGGAACGCCGAGACGTAGTGGGAGGAAAAGTGGCTGCGTGGAAAGATGCTGATGGTGACTGGTACGAAACAGGACTGCACATTTTTTTTGGGGCTTATCCCAATATGTTGCAGTTATTCAAAGAATTGAACATTGAAGATCGATTGCAGTGGAAAGAACACACAATGATCTTCAATCAGCCTGAAGCTCCGGGGACTTATAGCCGATTCGATTTTCCAGATTTGCCAGCACCTATCAATGGTATGGTGGCAATTCTGAGAAACAACGATATGCTGACCTGGCCGGAGAAAATCAGTTTTGGGATTGGTTTACTACCTGCCATTCTCCAGGGGCAGAAGTATGTCGAAGAAATGGACAAATATTCTTTCCGGGAGTGGCTGCAAAAACAAAACGTTCCCCCCAGAGTGGAAAAAGAAGTATTCATTGCTATGTCTAAAGCCTTGAACTTCATTGATCCAGACGAAATTTCCGCCACCGTCCTCTTAACGGCATTGAATCGCTTTCTCCAAGAGAAAAACGGCTCAAAAATGGCTTTCCTGGACGGTTCACCCACAGAAAGGTTGTGTCAGCCAATCATTGACCACATCACTGAACGCGGTGGCGAGGTGCGCCTGAATGCACCATTGAAAGAGATTTTACTCAATGAGGATGGAACTGTAAAAGGATTCCTGCTGCGGGGCTTAAACGGGGCAGAGGATGAAATATTTACAGCGGATACCTATGTATCTGCCCTGCCAGTTGATCCTTTAAAGCCGATTTTGCCAAGTTCTTGGAAAGCAATGGAGTTTTTCCAAAAATTGGAGGGTTTGGAAGGTGTACCAGTGATTAATGTTCATATCTGGTTTGATCGCAAATTAACAGATATTGATCATCTGCTATTTTCCCGTTCTCCACTCCTCAGCGTTTATGCTGATATGAGTAATACTTGCCGTGAATATGCCAATCCTGACCGTTCCATGTTGGAATTGGTTCTAGCGCCAGCCAAAGAGTGGATATCTAAATCCGATGCAGAAATCGTTGCTGCAACTATTACTGAGTTAGAAAAACTTTTTCCCCAGCACTTTGGGGGAGATAATCCGACTAAAATACTGAAATATCATGTGGTGAAAACACCGCGTTCAGTTTACAAAGCTACTCCAGGTCGCCAACAGTACCGCCCTTCACAGCAAACCCCCATTTCTAACTTCTATCTGACTGGGGATTATACAATGCAACGCTATCTCGCCAGTATGGAAGGGGCTGTACTTTCTGGTAAACTAACAGCGCAGGCGATATTTCAAGCGCTGACGGTAGCAAATTCCTCTAACCTGCAAACGCCAACACGACCGCCCGCCACGAATGCTGCAACTGCCTGATTCCCCCCCGCGCATGAAAACGCTGGTTTCTATAGATGAGTCATATACCCTTTGCCGGGAACTCACGGCTAAGTACGCTAAAACTTTTTATTTAGGTACAATGCTGATGAGTCCGGCCAAGCGTCAATCTGTTTGGGCAATTTATGCCTGGTGTCGCCGTACAGATGAGTTAGTGGATGGTCCGGCATCTGCTATCACCACCCCAGAAACCCTAGAACTATGGGAAAGTCAACTGGAATCCATTTTTGCGGGATGCCCATTGGATAATTATGATGTAGCGTTAGTAGATACCCTCCAACGCTTTCCGCTAGACATTCAACCCTTTCGGGATATGATCGCCGGTCAGCGGATGGACTTGTATCGCAGTCGCTATGCAACTTTTGAGGATTTATACCTCTACTGCTACCGAGTAGCGGGAACTGTGGGTTTGATGTCAACGACGATTATGGGGATAGATAATAGTATCTATACAGCCCCTTGGCATCAAAACCAACAGCCCTATCTTCCTATAGAAGAGGCGATCGCCTTGGGGATTGCTAATCAACTTACCAATATTCTCCGTGATGTTGGTGAAGATGCCCGTCGAGGCAGAATCTATCTTCCCCTAGAAGATTTAGCCAAATTTAATTACACCGAGGAAGAATGTATTCGCGGCGTAGTGGATGACCGCTGGCGTTCACTCATGCGGTTTCAAATTGACCGCGCCCGTAAATTTTACATCCAAGCAGATAAGGGTATTAGTTACCTGGCTGCTGATGCTCGGTGGCCTGTTTGGTCTGCATCTATGCTATATGAGCAGATTTTAGAGGTGATTGAGCGCAATGATTATGATGTGTTCAGTCAGCGAGCTTATGTTCCCCAATGGAAAAAGTTACGCACCTTGCCAGCAGCTTGGATGCGATCGCAAGTTTTATAGATTGGTTATTGGTCAGGCAATTTTGGATTGACGATTTTGGATTTTGGATTGACTCCACCCTAAAGTGTAGAAGCTCGAAAATCTTGGGTTTGGGATTTATGATTTTTCCGTTAGTAGAGGACTAAGTCCTGTACCAACTTTTTTTAATCTAAAATCTAAAATCTAAAATCTAAAATCTAAAATCTAAAATCTAAAATTCCCGGTCATTGGTCATTGAATTTATTTGGAAAATGACTATTGACAGACTCAAAAACTTCTGCTACGATTATTACTCATGAACTGGAGAGGTGGCTGAGTGGTCGAAAGCGGCAGATTGCTAATCTGTTAAGGGATTATATCCCTTCGGGGGTTCGAATCCCCCCCTCTCCATTTTCTAAACAGGTGCGTTAACAAGTTGTAACGCACCTTTTTTGTGTTATTTTTTGGCGATCATATTCATATCCCAAGTATATAGACCAATTTGGTGAGGAACTCTGACAAATCGGCCTGTGCGATGACCCCTAGATAGTTCATTGAGAACCTTATTTTTAACCTCTCTGACTTCCTCTGGGTCTAGATATCCATAAATGCCATTGACTATCTCATTCACATTGAAAATTCGTCCCGCATTTTGTTCTAGAAATAAGGTCAGAGCATCAATTAAAAATTGACCATCAAATTGTGCCAACATCGGTACTACTTTCGTTTGGGGTCTGACGAAATGTTTGTTGGTTTTGGTGGATTTGATCCCCCTAGATATTCCCCTACCTTGAATTGGACCTAGTGAATTTAGATCTAAGCTATAACAGCCCGGTTCATTGGGAATCGCTGACCAATAACCACTTTCCCTCCCTTGGGTCAGAGATGATTGGACTCTACCTTTAACGACTTTGAAAATAGTAGACTCTAAATCACCATAGAGCGATCGCACGATAAAATCTATGTGACAGACAGTTCCCACATATTCTCCCAATAGCTTTTTGAGTGCTTCCATGCGAGTCATATTTCCATAGTGAGAGAGCATGGGAACATCTTCCCCCTTACCAACATAGTGACGACGCTGATAGGAAAGATTGTTTGAGTCTTTAACTTCAGAGAGGGAATGGTCGACTTTGAAAGGGTCTGATTTAGGAATTTCTGACTCTAGGGGCTGCAAATGTTCCAGATTGGAACTGTGATTAGAAGACAACAACAATAGTGAATCTTCTTCGTCAGCCTCAACTTGTTCGTTGTCATCAGTATAAGACCATGTAGATAACAAGGATTCTACATTATCTAATTGCGATCGCGCCTCTATGAATAGACGTTGGTACTTTTGGGCGAGACTCCCATAGTAATCTCGTAATTCCAACAATGGCGCAATAAATACTTCGGGTGGTGCTTGTAATTGTCCTTGAGAATTCATCTAAACCTCCAGGAGACCCCCACCAAAACTGTACTCAGTTTGGTGATGGGAGGAATGGAGGGTTAATTGTGAAAAGTCCCTTGAGTAATTTTGTGCGCCAGCACAAACAATGAAAGGGACAGTTGAGCAATTAACAAATCTTTGATTTTCCATATTCGTAACCGTCCTTTTTGTGAATTGATTTACAGTATTTGTAAGAGATACCTTGAATCAGTCCAGATATTGTTGAGATATTGAAACTACCGCTAGTCCTCACCGCTACTCGTCCGATATATGCCCCAATCTTTTTACCTTTTGTGACAACAGCTTTCACAATGTCTCCGGTTTGAAAACCATTAACAAATTTGAACCTGGGGAGTCAGGACAGGATTTTTTGAGAATAATTGTGAACGGAAACTGTCTAAATATTGCTGCTTTTTTGTTTCTTAATAGTTGTCTAGCCTGTGCTGGATTAATTGGGTCTAGTGGTCTTTTTTCAGTGTCTAAAACAAATACTTTGGACATAATATTTTGCTCCAAAGAGCCTCCTTGCGGGTAATGTTAGCTAGATGCCTCCGGCACGCGCGAACGACAATGTTAGAGGTCGGTAACTATCTTAAAAGCACTGGTTTAACCCTTAAGCCTGTTTAACTTT
>NZ_JADEWA010000431.1:0-4706 GCF_015207865.1 Dolichospermum sp. LEGE 00246 | reverse complement strand
AGACACACCTCCCCCTGCCTGCCCTCACCCGTCATTTTCGGGTTGACAGACTACTAGGTTCTACCTGGGGATTGATGAAGTGGCAAGTCCACTTCATTTTTATTGTCAAAATCTCAATTTTTTAGTCATTAACTAATTCATCGCGCCATTTTTCGCGTTTTTCTCTCTCTTCACGCACTTCTTCTTCTCGTTCCCGCGATCGCACTAATAACCAGCTTTCCCATGTTAGGGGTTTTTGTCGTTCTAAATGGTTAATAAATTGGATGATTGATAAATCTGCTTTCAGGGGAGTTTTGAGATCAAACTGCATGGTTTGTAAAATTCTATCGTTGGTTTTGAGTAGGCGATCGCTAATTGTTTTCCCTACCCATAACATCAATTTATTAATTAATTTTCCTAACATCCCTTTCCGTTTTTTAGACATTAGTAGGGTTTGACCTTCAGTTTTCCCCCCTGGTAATATCCGAGTTGTAAATATTAGATATAGCTGGGTAGACTCATTAGTAAAGGAAACAATACTTGTCGTTCCATACCAATAACAAACACTATAATTAAGAGAATTTTTAAACAACCGCCGATAAAGATTTAGCCAGAATGACTTGCCATTAATATTTGTAATAGTGCTAAAAATAATCGCATTTTGATTGAGTTCTTGTTTCTCCAAAACCATTTTTAATGGTAATTTATGAACCAGATTAATTTGTTGACTATCAATAGTTTGAATAAGTAAGATATGAGGATGACAATTAATACTAAATTGCGAACCAAGAGAAAAATCAAAGTCTTGGTTTTCCCAATCTAAAACCAAAGGTAAAGATTGTTGTGGAACTTCCCCAGTCCAAACCCAAATCATGCCATATTGTTCGGCTACTGGCCAAGTTTTGGCTTTCAGAGATACAGGTTCATCTGAATTAGGAATATCCACACAAATACCTTCCGCATCAAATTTCCACCGATGTAAAACACAGCGTAATTCATTACCCTCAATTTTACCTTCAGCTAAACTTGTACCCATGTGCGGACAATAAGCATCTAGGATAACTGCACGTCTATCTTTACCACGATATACGACTAAATCCTTCCCAAGAATTGTCACAGCTTTGACATCACCTACCAGTAAAGATTGAGAAGGTAGCACCCAATACCAACCTTCAACAAAACTGGCTGATTGGTTGAAGATTTTAGGTTTACGAACTGAGTTGAGATTATCTATATTGGTGTTCATTTTTAGGGTTTCACTTGCAGTGAAGCGGTTAATCTATTCCTATCATGAACAACTCAGAAAAACAGTTATCTTCAGTACCGTCAGCAGCAATGAATTAAAAGTCAAATAACTAATTACCAATTACCCATTACCCATTACCTAACTCCTGGTTGAAAGTTACGCAATCTTAAAGCATTACTGACTACAGAAACTGAAGAAAATGCCATTGCTGCACCGGCAATAATCGGGTTAAGTAACCAACCGAAGAAGGGATAGAGAATACCCGCAGCAATGGGAATACCAATGATATTATAAATAAAAGCAAAGAAGAGATTTTGGCGGATATTGTTGATAGTGGCGCGACTGAGTTGAATGGCTGTCACTATGGCTTGTAAATCTCCAGAAATTAAAGTAATATCACTAGCAGCGATCGCCACATCTGTCCCTGTCCCGATGGCAATTCCCACATCAGCTTGTGCTAATGCCGGCGCATCATTAATTCCATCTCCTACCATAGCCACAATTTGAAATTTATTCCCTACTTTTCTTTGCTGTAATGATTTAATCATCGCGGCTTTTTGGTCTGGACGCACTTGGGCAAAAACTTGAGTGATACCAACTTTATCAGCAATTGTTTGGGCAGTTTGTTGATTATCACCTGTTAACATTACCACTTCTAACCCTAATTTTTGCAGGGCTTTAACTGCTGTTAATGATGAAGGTTTAAGGGCATCAGCAATAGCCATAATTGCTTCTAAACTACCATTTACTGCTAACCAAATTACTGTTTTTCCTTCACCTTCCCAATCGCTTTGATGGGGTTTTAAAATATCTGTATCAATTCCTAATTCTGTAAACCAGCGTTGTGTGCCAACTTGTACTAAGTTATCATATACAATTCCTTGAACACCACTACCAACAATAGCTAAAAAATTCTTGACATCAGCTAAACTCACAGCTTGATTTATCGTATATTTCACCACTGCTTCCCCTAAAGGATGTTCAGAATTTTGTTCTACACTAGCAGCTAATTTTAATAACTGAAGTTCATTCCCATTGGCTGTACCTTTAATAGTCACAAAATCTGTAACTGTAGGTTTACCTTGAGTTAAAGTTCCAGTTTTATCAAGAACAATCGTATTTATTTTATGTGCTAATTCTAAACTTTCAGCACTTTTAATTAAAATCCCATTTTCTGCCCCTTTACCAGTTCCTACCATCACAGAAGTAGGAGTAGCTAAACCCAAAGCGCAGGGACAAGCAATAATTAAAACTCCCACCATTGTCATCATTGCTAAGGTAAAATTACCTGTAATACTAAACCAGATGATAAAAGTAAAAATTGCGATCGCAATTACAGATGGCACAAACCACCCAGTTACTTGATCTGCTAACCTTTGAATCGGTGCTTTTGAACCTTGTGCTTCTTGGACTAACTTAACAATTTGCGCTAAAAAAGTATCCTTACCCACCCGCGTTGCCTTAAACTTAAAACTACCAATTTTATTAATTGTTGCCCCAATTACCTCATCGCCTAGTTGTTTTCTCACAGGTACACTTTCACCTGTCACCATTGCCTCATCTACAGTAGAATTACCATCAACTACCTTCCCATCTACAGGAATTTTTTCACCAGGACGAACTAAAATTAGATCATTAACTATTACTTCATCAATGGGAACATCCATTTCTAAACCATCTCGGATGACTCTAGCTGTTTTGGCTTGCATTCCCATCAATTTGTGAATAGCTTCCGAAGTTTTTCCCCTAGCACGATGTTCTAAAAATCGTCCTAACAAAATCAAAGTTATAACCATCGCTGCAACTTCATAATAAACATGAATTTCTAAGCCTTGGGAAATAAATAAATCAGGAAAAAGCGTCACAAATAAAGAATAGAAGTAAGCCGTACCCGTTCCCAAAGCAATCAAAGTATCCATTGTCGCAGTGCGGCGTTTTAAAGACTTCCAAGCATTATGGAAAAAAGATCCCCCACACCAAAACTCCACAGGTGTTGTTAATGCTAATTGCAACCAAGGATGATGAAGAACTTTAGGAACAAAAGGTAAATGTAATCCCGTCATCATCGGTAAAGAACCAAAAAACAGAATAATACTAATTACAACCCCAGTTCTTAATTTGAGAATAAGTTCCTGTTCTGCTGCTAATTTACTCGCTGTTGCTGCTGTATCTTCACCTTCTACATCTAACTGAAAGGATGAATAACCAGCATCTGCGATCGCAGCTTGAATTTTGGCTAAATTTGTTTGTTGAGGTTCATAACTAATAGTTACCTGTTCTGCACCAAAATTAACATGACAATCAATAATTCCAGCAACGGCTAAAATTGCCCGTTCAACATTATTAGCGCAAGCAGCGCAACTCATACCTTTAAGTTTAAGACTCAGAGTATTCATATCACCTCTTGTAATTATCCTTCAGATCCCCGACTTCTCAAAGAAGTCGGGGATCTATATGTCTATACTTTACCTATTGGTGTAATATATCATTTTAATAAGTTTCTTGACTTCCAACTAACTTACATTTCAGATTTTGGGTATAGAAATATATGTTACAAGTTATTTATTCTGACGAATTTTTAGATCACAAAACGGGAATCTACCACCCAGAAAAACCAGCCAGATTGACAGCGATAGTTGATGCTTTAAAAACTGCGAGTTTTGCAGAGAAAATTACCTGGAAACTACCTACACCAGTTCTATTAAAACCATCTTTAATGTCTTGGATAGAAAAGGTTCATCCTACAACCTATATTAACAAAGTAAAAGATATCGCTGCCTCCGGTGGAGGTTATTTAGACGGGGATACTCCCATTTCTCCCCGCAGTTATGATGTGGCGTTATTGGCGGTTAGTGCTTGGTTAGATGGAGTTGATATAGTTCTTAATACAGCAGATACATCTTTTATATTAGCGCGTCCACCCGGGCATCATGCAGTAAGTGACACAGGTATGGGATTTTGTTTATTTTCTAACGCCGCCATAGCAGCTTTTTATGCTTTGCAACAACCTGGAATTAAGCGCGTTGCTATTCTAGATTGGGACGTACATCACGGAAACGGGACAGAAGCAATAGTAGAAACTCACTCAGAAATTGCTTATATTTCTCTCCACCAATATCCAGCTTATCCCGGTACAGGGAAAGCTTCTCAACAAGGTTCACATCATAATGTGTTAAATTTACCTGTCCCTCCTGGTAGTGATATTACTGTCTATCAACCCCTGTGGGAAAGGAAAATTCTCCCGTTTTTAAGCAATTTTCAGCCAGATTTATTGATTGTGAGTGCTGGTTATGATGCTAATGCCAATGATCCTCTAGCCGGTGTGAATTTGCAACCAGAAGATTTTGGTTTATTTACAGAATACTGTTTAGGTATAACCAAAAAAATTATGTTTGGTTTAGAAGGTGGTTATGATTTACCAAGTCTGGCTGAATCAGTAATTGCTACTATTCAAACTTGTATAAATTAGTTTCTTTTTGGA
>NZ_JADEWA010000430.1:0-4735 GCF_015207865.1 Dolichospermum sp. LEGE 00246 | reverse complement strand
AGACAGGGTACATCTTAGCCCCCTCCCCGCAAGCGAGGAGGGGGCTAAGATGTACCTCATAAGAGCGGAAACCGCTGTAACTTCCAATCTGAATTTTATTTAGATATGCTTATTTATTACTTTTAAGGCGATTTTCTATTTCTGAAGGTGAAGTAAACTCTAAAAATAATTCAATTGCTTCTTTTAAATTATCTTTCGCTTCCTCAATACTGTATCCCTGACCTCTGTGTGGGAATGAATTATAGAAGGCTCTGCTTTTAATGATAGCAGAGGCAGAGCCTCTTGATAGCATTCCCAGTCAAAGTCTGGGAACGAGATAATTATACCAATCTTCCAACCCTTCCCCAGTAGTAGCAGAAACTTGGAAAATTTGTATTTTTGGGTTAACCTGTTTTGCATATTCAATACAGCGCTGAACATCAAATTGCAAATAGGGTAATAAATCAATTTTTGTCAAAATCATAATTTCACTATTGCGGAAAATATGGGGATATTTAATTGGTTTATCTTCTCCCTCTGTCACCGATAAAATTACAACTTTAGCAGCTTCTCCCAAGTCAAATAAAGCCGGACAAACTAAATTTCCGACATTTTCAATCATCACCACAGAATTAAGAGGAGGATTCAGTTCTTGTAAACCTCTTTCTATCATTGATGCGTCTAAATGACAGCCTGTACCCGTGTTGATTTGCACAACTTTACAACCTGTTTGTTTAATCTTTTCCGCATCATTAGTTGTTTCTTGATCACCTTCAATCACGCTAATAGATAATTTATCTTTTAAATCATTAATAGTCCGAGTTAATAATGTAGTTTTTCCTGCACCGGGAGAACTCATTAAATTCAAAGCCAGAATATTTCGACCTTTAAACCAGCCGCGATTTTGGGCAGCTAGTAAGTTATTCTTACTTAAGATTTCTTGTTCTAAAGATATGATTGTATTATGTATTTTAGCATGAATTTGGGGTGATTCTTCATGGTGATGAGAATGAGTAATTACAGTCCCATCTGCTAAAGTATGGGTATGATGATCTGCATCTTCCATGTTTGTAATTGTCGTTTGATTATTATCAGCACAACCACAAGTTACACACATAATTCCTCCACTTCAATTTCTTTGATTTTTAATTCTTGACCAGTGATTATATCTAATTGCACACTACCACATTCACAAATACCAAAAGGTTTATCTACATTAAAAGTTGTACCACATTGGCGACATTTAGCCATGCCAGGGATTTCTAAAATTTCTAATCTTGCCCCTTCTACTATTGTACCTTGGGCGCAAATATCAAAACAAAATTTAATTGCATCTGGCATAATTGCTGATAATTTGCCAATTTCTAATAATACTCTTTGAACTTTTTTATTTTGGGCGTTTTCGCTAACTATGGCGATGATGTTTTGGGTTATTCCTAGTTCGTGCATATACTTTTTTTTAAACGAACCACAGAGGCGCAGAGGACACAGAGGGAGGAAGAATGAGGTATTTAACAAATTCTGGGAAGTTGATCACCTACTAGCATATCTATTATTCTTTCTGCACCAAAAGCAGTTTTTAATAATACTATTCCTGATGGTGTGGGAATAATTTCACCAATAATAGATGCGTCTTTTCCTGTGGGATGATTTCGCATTGTTTCTAATATTAAATCGGCTTTTTCTGCTGGTGCAATTATAACTAATTTTCCTTCATTGGCTAAGTATAAGGGTTCTAATCCTAATATTTCACAAATTCCATTTACTTCTTCTCGAATTGGAATTGCATTTTCATTGATACGTATTCCTACGTTCGCTGTGAGGGCAAATTCATTTAATACTGTGGCTAAACCTCCTCTGGTTACGTCTCGCATGGCGTGAATTTGGGGACAAACTTTGATGATTTCGGCGACTAATTCATGTAATGGTTGACAGTCGCTTTCTATATCTGTTTCTAATGCTAATTCTCCTCTGGCAATTAATATTGCTGTGCCATGATTGCCAATTTCACCGTTTATAATTACTACGTCTCCCGGTTGAATGTTGCGAGGAGAAATATTAATTCCTGGGGGAATTATACCAATACCAGCAGTATTAATAAATAGTTTATCAGCACAACCACGATTAACAACTTTTGTGTCTCCTGTGACTATTTGCACTCCAGCTTTTTGGGCTGCTTTCTGCATACTGGCAACTACACGGCGTAATGTTTCTACTGGTAAACCTTCTTCTAAAATGACGCTACAGGTGAGATATAAAGGTTTTGCACCACTCACAGCTAAATCATTAATTGTGCCATTTATTGCTAGTTCTCCTATGTCTGAACCAGGGAAAAACAAGGGGTCCACTACATAAGAATCTGTAGTAAATGCTAGTCGCTTTCCATGTTGAGAAAGACTGGCTAAATCAAATGTGGCTTGGTCTTCTAATTGGGCAAGTATGGGATTATCAAAACTTTTTACAAATATATCATCTATTAAATCTCTCATGGCTTTACCACCACTACCATGAGATAAATTAATATGAGTATCTCTCACTTTTCCTTGACGACGACGGACTTGTTCGATTTTTTGAAAGAGTGAATTTTGATTAGGGTTAATTGGCATTTTAAAATTGCTTTGTAATTATATTCTTTTCATGTGGGACAGGCATCTTGCCTGTCATTGTTAATTAATTACCTACCTGTCTCTTCATGTCTACCATTGTGTTTATCGTAATGTAAAATCCCACCAACTGCCCAATCTTCCCGTTCAAATTCGTCAATATGTACGGTTATCCATTCGGGTTTTGTTCCTAAAGCAGAAACTAAAGCATCGGTTACAGCTTTAACTAATTTTCGCTTTTTTTCTATGGAGTGACCTTTACCAATTTGAACAGTGACAAAAGGCATATAATTTTCCTCAAATTGTGCAATTTAGATTGATAGCGATTGTGGAGATACACCTGATTTATCTCTTTTAGCCATAGTCGAAAGTCGCCCATATTTGTAATATGCTGCACAAGCACCTTCGGAAGAAACCATACAAGTCCCTATGGGTGTTTCTGGTGTGCAAGCTGTTCCAAATACTTTACATTGCCAAGGTTTTAAAACTCCTTTCAGAATTTCTCCACACTGACAAGCTTTATGATCTGCTACTTTTAAATTAGGAATGGTAAATTTAACTTCAGCATCAAATTGGGCATATTCTGCACGAATTTTAAAACCGGAATTGGGGATTTCTCCTAAACCTCGCCATGCAAATTTTTCACGGACTGTAAAAACTTGATTCATGGCTATTAATGCGTTTTGATTTCCCCTAGGTTCTACTAAACGATTATATTGATTTTCAACTTGACAACGATTTTCTACTATTTGTTTTAATAACATCCAAATTGATTGGAATATATCTAATGGTTCAAAGCCAGAAATAACGATGGGTTTATGATATTCTTGGGCAATAAATTCATAAGGTTCTGTTCCTATGACTATACTTACATGACCTGGTCCAACAAAACCATCAAGTTGTAAATCGGGGTTTTCTAATAATGCTTGTAAGGCGGGAATTACTAATACATGATTAGAAAACATACTGAAATTAGTAATATTTTCTGCGGCTGCTTGGAGAATGGTAAATGCGGTACTAGGGGCGGTGGTTTCAAAGCCTAAGCCAAAGAAGATGATTTCTTTATTGGGGTTTTCTTTGGCTATTTTCAGACTATCCAATGGTGAGTAAACCATGCGAATATCAGCACCTTGGGCTTTGGCTTGCAATAAGCTGGTTTTTGCGCCAGGTAGGCGCATTGCGTCGCCAAATGTGGTAAATATGATGTTGGGTAGTTGACAGAGTGCGATCGCATCATCTATTCTCCCTTTAGGCATGACGCAAACTGGACAACCAGGACCATGAATTAATTCTATATTATCGGGTAATATTTCTTCGATTCCATATTTAAAAATAGCATGGGTATGTCCTCCACATACTTCCATTATTTTTAAATGTCTGTCTATTTGTTGGCTGAGTTTGGTTATTTCTTGTTGTAATGCTTGGGCTTTTTCGGGGTTACGAAATTCATCTACATATTTCATATTTTGATTTCTCACGCAAAGGCGCAAAGACGCAAAGGAAGAGAGGTTTTTAAGTATAAGATTGGGCTATTTCTTGCAATAATTGTAATGTTTCTGCGGCTTCTTGTTCGTTGATTCTGTTCATGGCAAAACCGACGTGAACTAATACCCAATCTCCTATACATTTTTCTGGTGGGTGTTGTTCGTCAACTATACAGGCTATATTTATTTCTCTTTTGACTCCTCCAATATTAACCATAGCTAGTTTATGTTCGCGGTTGGTTATTTCTGTTATTTGTCCGGGTATTCCTAAACACATTTTAGTTTTCCTTTTTGAAGATTTATCTCACGCAGAGGCGCGGAGACAACAGAGGTTTTTATGTTATTTCTTTTAAGTATTTAGCGGCTGCGATTACGCTTTGTCCTAGTGATAATCCTCCATCATTTGTCGGTAATATACTGTGAGTTAATACGTTAATTTCTAATTTTTCTAATCGCTTTTTTACCTGTTGTAATAAAATTCGATTTTGAAATACTCCTCCTGTTAATACTACTTGGTGAAATTCCTGTTCTTGTCTAAGTTGTTTAACCATTGTTACAACAGTAATAGCTAAACTTTTATGAAATTTTGCAGCTATTTCTGATGAGGATATGTGCTGTTTAATATCATTGAGGATTTCTCGCCATGTTGGAGATGTATTTATATAATAA
>NZ_JADEWA010000429.1:0-4751 GCF_015207865.1 Dolichospermum sp. LEGE 00246 | reverse complement strand
GGGTAGATGAAACAGCTAAAATCACCCTCGCAATATTTACGCAACCTATTTGAGAAAAGTATCATTTATTGCTGATTTGTTGAATAGACAACGCGGAGACTTTGGACTAAAATGATGAGAGATGCGATCGCCATTAATAACCCCCAAAACCAATAAGGTAAAAATAAATACCTCTGCATTTGTCCTGTATCTGATAGTCCTAATGGACCCGCAGTATAACTAAATAAATAATCAAGTTGATGATAGGTACTGACACAAGCCTGCACACCTAAAAATTGAATTGCAAACCCTTGTACCCAAAGAGGTGTTTTTAACGCAACTCCCAAGATCATCAAACCTAAAAAGGGAATAGCCACAAAGCCAAACCAAGAACGCACCCAAATCAACGTAGACAGCAGTAAAAATCCCCCTAAAATCTTTAAACTCAAGGAAGTTGTTTTCCAACTCCCAGAAGCGAGAATTAAGGTGGCACCGGCAATAGGTGGACCCATTGGACCCGCAGCCGCTACTAAGCCGATACCAAGGTATCCCCAGGTGTTACTTAAAGTATAATGAGCTACGCCAGAACCGTTACCAAAAATTTCTAGTTTTTGAAATTGTCCCCCCAACATCAAAGCCATCAAACCGTGACCCATTTCATGAAACCAAGTAGCTAAGATAGAAAATGGGTACAAAATATAATTACCTATGGGTATTTGCCACATAATTGCTGTGACTATAGCCGCTGCTACTAACCAGGTTAGCCCCATTTGTTCTACTTCTGTTGGTGTTTCTTGAGTAAATAAAGGTTTAGAATTTGAATTTTTACTGGGTTCTCTCATTAGTGACTCTCCTGCACGTAATTACACCAATTAGCTGAGTATTATTGAATCTAAATAATTAGACAAAAATATTTACAGTCATTGCGAGGGAAGGGAAGCAATCACAACCCTTGGAATTGCTTCATTTCACTTCGTTCCATATGGCTAACGCCACGCTGCGCTAACGCAATGACATTGTGTAATTAATTGTGTCCCACTACTTATCCTAATTTACTTCAAGAGGAAGTGTTAATTTCCTGAAATTTATTCCCAAGTGGCTGCATTCCGCAACACACTGGGAATTTCACCTTGCGATAAGGGAAACTCTAACATTGTTTCTTTATAACCTAAATACCCAGATTCAGTAAAAGACAAAAGCATTCGTTCCAGTGCAAACCAAACTTCTGATTCATATTCCCAATCATGATAGCGTCTAGCACGTCCAGCAATGGAACGTAAAGCCCAAAAGTAAGAATTTCTAACTACAGAACCGCCTTTTTTAAATTCTGGTACATCTTCATGGTGAATAAATAAAACATTATTTTCAATTCTGGCTCTCATACTCATAAATCAAATATTCTGTAGGGGCGCAGGGACTGCGCCCGTTGAACCCCAGGACTGCGCCCATTCAATAGCAAGAGAGAAGAAAAAGTTCCTTATAATAAACCTTTCATCTCATTGCCAGTGCATAAGTAATTGGACAAAAATATTTACAGTCATTGCGAGGGAAGGGAAGCAATCACAACCCTTGGAATTGCTTCATTTCACTTCGTTCCATATGGCTAACGCCACGCAACGCTAACGCAATAACATTGTGTAATTAATTCTGTCTCACTACTTACCGCTATAGCTGAATGCTTAATTTATTTTCACCTGACTAGCTGCTTTTGTCGCCTTTTCTCTAGCTTCTTGAATATCCCCACCTTTTGCTAAAGCCACACCCATGCGACGATAAGGATGAGCAGTAGGTTTACCAAATAACTTAATATCTACATCTTTTTCAGCTAAAGCTTCAGCTACACCAGTAAAAGTAATAGAATCAGATTTTTCTGAAGCTAAAATTACCGCACTTGCAGAAAATCCCAACTGTTCAATATGGGGAATGGGTAAACCTAAAATAGCTCGCAGATGTAATTCAAATTCATTCAAATTCTGAGAAATTAATGTCACCATCCCTGTATCATGGGGTCTGGGAGACAGTTCTGAAAAAATGACTTCATCTTTAGTAATGAAAAATTCAACCCCAAAAATTCCCGCACCACCTAAAGCATCAGTAACTTTTTTAGCAATTTCTTGAGATGCTAAGATTTTATCTTCAGAAATAGCTGCGGGTTGCCAAGATTCTTGATAATCACCTCTTTCTTGACGGTGGCCAATGGGATCACAAAAAATAGTCGGTGCGTCCCATTGTTTAATCGTTAGTAAAGTAATTTCAATTTCAAAATTAATAAATTCTTCAACAATTAACTTTTGGCTATCACCACGAGAATTAGCAATAGCATAATTCCAAGCTTTTTCTACTTCGCTGCTATCATTAACGACAGATTGACCTTTTCCAGAAGATGACATTACCGG
This sequence comes from Dolichospermum sp. LEGE 00246, assembly GCF_015207865.1. Lineage (NCBI taxonomy): Bacteria > Bacillati > Cyanobacteriota > Cyanophyceae > Nostocales > Aphanizomenonaceae > Dolichospermum > Dolichospermum sp. LEGE 00246. The sequence continues at coordinate 2,376 of NZ_JADEWA010000429.1, read as the reverse complement.
TTTGACAACATTGGGAAAACCAATTTCTTCAGAAATAGTAATTAACTCTTCTAAAGTAACTGCATAACCATATTTAGCAGTTCTAATTCCTAATTCTTGATGTGCTAATTCCCTAATTCTGTCGCGGTTCATGGTGTAATTAGTCGCTGCTGCTGTGGGAATAACTGTAATTCCTCTTTGTTCAAATTCTTGTAATTTTTCGGTTCTAATTGCTTCAATTTCGGGAATAATAAAATCGGGTTGATGTTTATTGACAACCGCTTCTAAATCATCAGCACTTAGCATAGAAATAACTTCTGCACAATCAGCTACCTGCATAGCAGGAGCATCGGCATATCTGTCCACAGCAATGATATAATTGCCTAAACGTTGAGCAGCAATGACAAATTCTTTTCCCAGTTCTCCTGAACCAAGCAGCATTAATTTTTGGGGTAGTTTTAGCTTCTTAATCATAAGTTCGATACCGCAGATGTTGATTTAAATATCTTGTCATTATTTTACATAGTTTGGGGATTTTTGCCGAGGAGGTTGGATAAAAAACAGGACAATTATTCAAAATACTGTTGACAAGTTTCCAAGTTTCGGTTATTGTTTAATTATAGTGGAAATCCGTGCGCCCATATATATAGGGTTTTATTTTCCCAAAAGTATTTTTGTCTGAATCAGGATATCCAGGATTTGAGGATTTTTAGGATGTTGTTGGATGATTTTTGGTGGGAGTTTGAGGTTTTTTTTGTCTGAATCAGGATGTCCAGGATTTGAGGATTTTCGGGATGTTGTTGGATGATTTTTGGTGGGAGTTGGTGATTTTTTTGGTCAGAATCAGGATATCCAGGATTTGAGGATTTTCGGGATGTTGTTGGATGATTTTTGGTGGGGAGTTGGTGATTTTATTTTGTCTGAATCAGGATATCCAGGATTTGAGGATTTTCAGGATGTTGTTGGATGATTTTTGGTGGGGAGTTGGTTTTTTTTAGGATGTTTTTGAATGATTGTTTTTGAATAATTTAAACCATCTATAAATTACCATCCTGTTAATCCTTTAATCCTGGTTATCCTGATTCAGACAAATACAACTTTCATCACCAAACAAACCATCTATAAATTACCATCCTGTACATCCTTTAATCCTGGATATTATCTCGACTTCGCTCGATAACCACCTGATTTGTGACAATTAACGCATTCCTAACACATTCTACGCACTCAAACTTACAACATCTATAAAACGTGCAACTGCAAGATTTTTGCGGTTGAGTTTAATTTGTTCAATTTTATGTAATGTTTCTGCTGTCATGTAACTTTCACCGCAATGAGGACAACTAATAATAGGTAGATTTTCAATTATTAGTAATTCTTCTCCTTTCCCATAAGTTCTGGTAATGTTGCGGATATGTACACCTTCGCTATTACAAATGTCGCATTTCATATTTCTGTTACCTGATTTTAAACTGTATATAGTGTAATGATAACTAATTTTCCGCTCAGACTGAGTTTAGTGATAATTTCAATTTCTACACCATCGGTGGTTACTCCTCTAATGCGATATTTTGATTCTGCGGTAATTCTGTCTTTTTGACGTTCTATAATTTCACCATTCAGGATACTTTGTTCGATGTCATATATTGTTAAGTTATCATCGTTCATTTCTTCTTCTGCATGAAGTGTCATTACATATTGAAGTGATGTAATTTTTTCTCTTATTCTTTGTAATATTTCATCAAACATGACATGATTTATGTTGGTTTTCAGGATAGGTAATGTATAGTATCACAATCCTGTACATCCTAAAATCCTGGACATCCTGATTCTGACTTAATAATTTTCTGTAACCCTTAAATGTTACAGTCTACAAGTCTCGACGCGAGAGAAGAAACACCCTCTCCTCCCCGAAAATCATCAACCTCCACTTGTAAAACATCCACTCATTGCCTCCATTTTTCGGGAGGTGGCCTTCTGGTGCTTTCTTGTCAAAAGTAATATCTTTGTAGTACAACCAGTCTCCTCCTTTTCTCCATCCTACCTTGTCCCCGAACTTCTCCCATATTTCCCTATTATATTGTCTCGTTCCACCGAAACTTTGATAAATTCGTTTCTGCACAGAAAACCCAAACTTACCACCACTGTATTTTACCCACAACTGGTCAATGGTGCGGAGGTCTGCACAGGGAAAATTATCAATATCTTTAACATCTAACCAACCTTCCTTTTCCCGTTTCGCAACTACTAACATTACCCGTGCTGTTTCCTCGTCTGCTCTTTTCCATTCCCCTTGTGCGAGGTAGTCACGCAGTTTTCTGTAGTCCATTCCACAGGATGATTTTAGTCCCCCCTCCTCGCTTGCGGGGAGGGGGTTAGGGGTGTCTCTTATACACA
>NZ_JADEWA010000428.1:0-4771 GCF_015207865.1 Dolichospermum sp. LEGE 00246 | reverse complement strand
TTTTAAAAACAAAGTATAGATAAAGATTTTATGAAAGATTCTCCTTGAGTATGGCAGGTTATTATAATTTGTCGTACCATTTATTTTTATCAATGCACATCATTGGTTAAGTCAAGGGCAATAAATAAATTAAAAAGAGATAATTTTCTACCTCAACCCTGATTTTCACCAAAAATTCAATAAAGTTTATATAGCCATGAATAATATTTACTCCACAATTCCGAATACCTTATTCCAGAAAAAAATTATTTGCAATCGTTTAATTCCCTCGCCAAAAGGCTTTATAGACTTTCCCAAATTTGAGATTGAACAGTCTATACCTAGCCGATTTGAAAAACAAGTTGATAAATATCCAGATCATATTGCTATCAAAACCCAGAATCAAACTCTCACTTATGCACAGCTAAATAAAAATGCTAATCGGTTAGCCAATCAAATTCTTGAACAACGAGGAAATCAATTAGAAGTAATTGTATTACTACTGGAAAAAGGTGCAGATTTCATTACAAGTATGTTGGGAGTATTGAAAACAGGTAAAATCTTTGTTCCTTTAGATCCCACATTTCCTATTGATAGACTAGCTTATATTATTAAAGATGCTCAAGCTGTTGCATTTATTACCAATAATCTCAATTTGGATTTGGCAAGAAAACTCGCTGGAGGTACTATTAACAATTGTCATTTATTTAATCTAGACAATATTGATAACCATAATTCTTGCCAAAATCCCACTATCAAAATATCACCAGAAGCACCAGCTTATCTAATTTATACTAGTGGCTCAACTGGTCAACCCAAGGGAGTTGTACAGAATCATCGTAATGCTTTACATTACTGCATGAATGACACAAAAACTTTATTAATTAACCATCAAGACCGGGTAGTTTTTCTCTATTCTTGTAGTGCTTTAGGTGGAATATTATGTATTTTCTACACCTTACTTAATGGTGCGAGTCTCTATTCATTCAATGTCAAAGAACAGGGATTAACTAATTTAGTTAATTGGTTAATTACATCAGAAATTACAATTTATCATTCATTTACAACTCTATTTCGGCATTTTGTAGATACTCTCACTGGTACAGAACAGTTTCCTAAAATTCGCCTAGTTAAATTAGGTGGTGAAGCTACCTTAATTAGAGATGTCGAAAATTATAAAAAATACTTTTCTTCAGATTGTCTTTTATATGCCAGTTTAGGCGCGACAGAAGCAGGAACTTTCCGTAATTTCATCGTTGATAAAGATACGAAGATTGAAAATAGCATCGTACCTATTGGTTATGCGGTTGAAGATATGGAAGTTGTGCTATTAGATGAAGCAGGAGTAGAAGTTAAAAACGGCAATATTGGAGAAATTGCCCTCAAAAGTGAATATTTAGCTTTAGGTTATTGGCAAAAACCAGAATTAACGCAAGCTGTATTTTTACCCGATATTCAAAATAGCCAAAAAAGAATTTATCGCACAGGTGATTTAGGCTGTATTCAAGCAGATGGTTGTTTAATTCATAAAGGAAGAAAAGACTTTCAGGTAAAAATCCGAGGCTTCCGCATTGAAGTTGCAGAAATTGAAATGGAATTGCTGAAAATTAGCAATATTAAAGAAGCTGTAGTTATAGCTAGTGAAGATAGTCCAGAAGATAAACGTCTCATAGCTTATATTGTTCCTCAACAAAAACCAGCACCTACTACTAAAGAAATTCGGCAATATTTACAGAATAAATTACCTGAATATATGCTTCCTAGTGCCTTTGTGTTTTTAGATGCCTTGCCATTAACACCTAATGGTAAATTAGATAGAAAGGGATTAATAGCATTCAATTTAATTAAGCCAGAATTGACAGAAAGTTTTGTTAATGCCCATGATGATATAGAAAGTCAGTTAATAAAACTTTGGGAAAATTTGTTAGGTGTTGAACCTATTGGTGTTCAAGATGATTTTTTTGAATTGGGGGGAAATTCTTTATTAGCAGTTCGATTATTTGCGGATATAGAACGTAAATTTGCCAAGAAACTGCCTTTGGCGGCTTTGTTTCCCACAGCGACAATAGCAGCGATATCTCAAATTATCCACCAAGAACCAGGGTTAGAAAATACCCCCAAAGTTAATTATTCATCTTTAGTAGAAATTCAACCCCAAGGTACAAAACCACCTTTATTTATGATTCATCCCTTGGGGGGAGAAATATTATGTTATCGGGATTTAGCAATACATTTAGGGTCAGACCAACCTGTTTATGGACTGCGACCCCAGGGAATAGATGGAAAACAGCCTCTTTTGCTGCGGGTGGAAGATATGGCTGCAAAGTATCTGCGAGAAATGCAGACTATTCAACCTCAAGGACCCTATTTTGTAGGGGGATATTCCTTTGGGGGTATCGTCGCCTATGAAATAGCCCAACAAATTCGCAGTCAAGGTCAAGAAGTCGCTCTTTTAGCGATGTTAGATACCTGTCGTCCTGGTTATGAACGACGGTTATCATTTAAGAGGCGAATTTTGCTGCATATCAATAATATCTTTCGACGTGGACATAAATATATTGCTCATAAAGCTAAGGGTTGGTACAAACAATTTCATTACAATACTAAACAAGTTTGCAATCATTACTTTCCGACTGGTTCTCATGTCATTCTCCCTGAAGATAAAAAGTATTTAGAAATATCCAATGCTCATAAACAAGCTTTGAATACCTATGTATTTCGACCTTATGTGGGGAAATTAACTCTTTTCCGCACAAGAGATGAAAATCGAACTGAGGCTATAGGTTTAGAATATGATTCCCATTTTGGTTGGGGTGAGATAGTTATGGGTGATTTAGATATTAAGTATATTCCTGGTTCTCATCTTTCTCTTCTCAATGAACCGAATGTGAGAGTATTGGCGAAACAAGTTAAAATTTGTCTAGAGGATGTTCAAAAAGTCTAATTTATTATAGTCCTGGCGACTGGAAAGATGCCTCCGGCTCCCGTTAGGGATACGCGGCTACACAGACGAAACCCACCTGCGTGGGTTTAAAAATTCTGATTTTTTGTGAGAAGGTGTTTGAAAACTTTTTCGTGGGGTACACAACACTTGGTGCTTTCGTCGAAATATTGGGACACACATTTGCATTGTCCACCACAAACCGCACACTCCTGAAAATGTTCCCCAAATAAGATAGGATTGCTATATAGAATAGAAAACAGACTTGATATACATTACTAACTAAGCGTAATTTCCAATGACCACTAACCGCCATTACCACATTATCACCTTCGGTTGCCAAATGAATAAGGCAGACTCTGAACGCATGGCTGGTATTTTAGAAGACATGGGCTTTGAGTGGTCAGATGACCCAAACCAAGCAGATGTAATTCTTTACAATACCTGCACCATTCGGGATAATGCGGAACAAAAAGTATATTCTTATTTAGGTAGACAAGCCAAACGGAAGCAGGAACAACCTGATTTAACTTTGATTGTTGCTGGTTGTGTTGCCCAACAAGAAGGTGAGGCTTTGCTGCGTCGTGTGCCAGAATTGGATTTGGTGATGGGACCCCAACACGCTAACCGTCTTAAAGATTTGCTAGAGTCGGTTTTTGCTGGTAATCAAGTTGTCGCTACGGAAGAAGTGCATATTTTTGAAGATATCACCCAGCCGCGTCGTGATAGTCAGGTAACTGCTTGGGTAAATATTATTTATGGTTGTAACGAACGTTGTACTTATTGCGTTGTCCCTAATGTGCGCGGTGTGGAACAGTCCCGGACACCAGAAGCGGTTCGGGCGGAAATCGAACAGTTAGCAAAACAAGGATATAAAGAAATTACTCTCCTGGGTCAAAATATTGATGCTTACGGACGGGATTTACCTGGTTCTACCGCCGAAGGTCGTCACCTGCACACATTGACAGATTTACTTTATTATGTCCATGATGTACCAGGTATTGAACGCATAAGGTTTGCTACTAGTCATCCGCGTTATTTTACGGAAAGATTAATTAAAGCCTGTGCAGATTTGCCCAAAGTCTGCGAACATTTTCACATTCCTTTTCAATCTGGGGATAATGAGCTTTTAAAAGCTATGTCACGGGGCTATACTCAGGAAAAATATCGCCGGATTATTGATACTATTAGAGGGTATATGCCGGATGCGTCAATTAGTGCTGATGCGATTGTGGGTTTTCCTGGTGAGACAGAAACACAGTTTGAAAATACTTTGCAATTGGTGGCAGATATCGGGTTTGATTTAGTGAATACTGCGGCTTATTCACCTCGTCCTGGTACACCTGCGGCTTTGTGGGATCATCAACTGAGTGAGGAAGTTAAAAGCGATCGCTTGCAAAGATTGAACCATTTAGTTAATATCAAAGCAGCAGAGCGATCGCAACGTTACTTTGGTCGGATTGAAGAAGTATTAGTAGAAGCTCAAAATACCAAAGACACAAACCAGGTTATGGGAAGAACTGGAGGAAATCGGCTCACATTCTTTACTGGTGATATTAATCGCCTCAAAGGGCAAATAGTCAAGGTGAAAATTACTGAAGTTCGCGCTTTTAGTTTAACAGGAGAAGCAGTAGAAGTTCGTCAACCAGTTACAGTTTAAGAGGATGTTTGAAAAGTTTTTAATGTATAAACAAACCCCTCTCCAAACCTCTACCCGAAGCGGAGAGAGGCTTTGAAACCCCCCTTCCCACCCAGAAATGAATTTCCGGGCTAATAGCGAAAGTATAGCGGTATGCACTTGCATGAGATACATCATAGCCCCCTCATCGCTTGCGGGGAGGGGGTTGGGGG
>NZ_JADEWA010000427.1:0-4804 GCF_015207865.1 Dolichospermum sp. LEGE 00246 | reverse complement strand
AGTTATAATAGGGGCTTATATCTTTATATAATTAAGTAAATCCTATGCAGCCAAAAGCCAATGATATTATCAAAACCCTGAAAAATAGAGGGTTGCGAGTCACCCCCCAAAGATTTGGCGTTTATGCCAACCTATTAGCCAGAGAAGATCACCCGACAGTTGATCAAATTCTGAGGGACTTGAATCAAGAAGCACCTACTTCCTCTCAAGCTACCGTATATGCGGCACTCCAGGCACTGCGAGAGGCGGGTTTGGTGCGAGAAGTGCTATTAGAGGAAGGTGTATCTCGTTATGATGCTAACGTTGCCCCTCACCATCATTTCCGCTGTAACTGCTGTGGCGCAATTGAAGATATCAACTGGAATACTTTCCCGAATATTGATGTCAGTCAACTGCGACAGGGGTTAAAAGTAGAACGGTATGAAGTGACAGTTGAGGGAATGTGCGATGCTTGCGGCACTCATGTTTGATATAATAATTAACTAGAATTGAATAGGAGCAAACAATGTACGACAGCGATAAACGTAAATTATTATCAGCATTGTGTCATGGAGCAATTTTTTTTAGTACCACAATTGTCTCCATTGGATTACCTATAGCCATACTATTTGTATCAGATGATCCTGTCGTCAAAGACAACGCCAAAGAATCTATCAATTTCCATTTTAACGTTTGGTTATATGGAACAATTCTGGGGGCATTGTTTTTTCTGATTGGTTGGTTGATTGTACCATTATTCATCTTGTTTCCACTCGCAGGTTTAGGTTATATCCTCCACTGGGGATTGACAATTTGGGCACTAACTGGTGTTTTTAGCAATCCTAATCAACCTTGCCGTTATCCGTTTATTTTTCGAGTTCTTTAGATCAAATCAGGGAAAATATGGTAGTTTAATTAATCATGGATTTTTGATTAAACAATTTACCAAAATTAATTGCATAATCTTTTAAGATTGTTTTTTGCAAATTTGTTATAAGCAAATGTCTATCAAGTTGTAAAATATAAAATTGCCCCACAGCTTCATCAACAGCAGGGCAAAAGACAGTTAAAGCACTGCTTGTAGTTTGTCTGAATAGAGCCATCTATAAACTTGCTTTTGTGACGCTTTATTCTGTGTCCATCTTATTGTTTTTTGTTACATTCAGTGAAAAAACAATTTGGACTACGGCACACTATTCGCGTTTAGAAAGGAATTTAAACTCCTTTTTATTTACGAATACAATCCTTCATTCCGTGAAATCATTAAATCCGTCAAATCAGTGATAAAAATTTATGTTTCCTATACATCGCCCTCGTCGTCTGCGTAGCCATACCCAATTACGCCGTATGGTACGTGAAACCGTTTTAACTACTAACGATTTGATTTATCCATTATTTGCAGTACCTGGAGAAGGTATTGCCAAGGAAGTCAAATCTATGCCCGGTGTTTATCAACTTTCAGTAGATAAGATTGTTGAAGAAGCTAAAGAGGTTTATGACTTAGGAATTCCGGCAATTATCTTATTTGGAATTCCGGCAGATAAAGATATAGATGCTACCGGCGCGTGGCATGATTGTGGTATTGTTCAAAAAGCAGCAACCGCAGTTAAAAATGCCGTTCCTGATTTAATTGTCATGGCTGATACTTGTCTATGTGAGTATACAAGTCATGGTCATTGTGGTTATTTACAAGTTGGTGATTTAACAGGTAGAGTATTAAATGACCCAACTTTAGAATTATTAAAGAAAACCGCAGTTTCTCAAGCTCAAGCAGGTGCAGATATTATCGCACCTTCGGGGATGATGGATGGTTTTGTGCAAGCAATTCGCGCAGGTTTGGATGAGGCGGGATTTGAAGATATCCCCATTATGTCTTATGCTGCTAAATATGCTTCGGCTTATTATGGACCATTTAGAGATGCAGCGGACTCAACACCACAATTTGGCGATAGACGCACTTACCAAATGGACCCCGGTAACGCCCGCGAAGCCCTGAAAGAAATTGAGTTGGATATTGCTGAAGGTGCTGATATGCTGATGGTAAAACCAGCTTTGGCATATATGGATATTATCTGGCGCGTTAAGGAAGCTACAAATTTACCTGTGGCAGCTTACAATGTCTCTGGTGAGTATGCAATGGTGAAGGCTGCGGCTTTAAATGGCTGGATTGATGAGCAGCGTGTGGTTATGGAAACCTTGACTGGCTTTAAACGGGCTGGTGCTGATTTGATTTTGACTTACCACGCTAAGGATGCGGCTCGGTGGTTATAGTCAGATAATTTCTCACGCAAAGGCGCAAAGACGCAAAGATGATTTTGAGTGGCTTCGTGTTTGGGCGTGAGATTTTTGGTATTTTGGATGTGATATTACTACGGTACGAATTATATTTCGCGCAAAGGCGCAAAGACGCAAAGACGCAAAGTTTAAGATTTTGATAGCTTGCGTGGCCATGCTATTAATAAAAGCATCACCGACCGTAACGGGTGTTAAGGTAAAAATTATGATTAAGACCTCAGATAAAGCGCCAAGCTACATTAAATTATTACAAACTTTCCCTCCTAGACCTATCAAATCTGATGAGGAACTGCTTGCTACTCAAAATGTAATTGATTCTCTGTTAGACCGTACTCCATTAACACCAGATGAGCAAGACTATCTTGATTTACTTGGTACTTTAGTGTACGAATACGAGCAAACAAAAGAACCAGTTCCTGATATTTATGGAATAGAATTGCTCAAAGCTCTTATGGAAGAATATGGCTTTCATCAAAAAGATTTGATTCCTGTATTTAAGACAGAATCTATGGTGTTAGATATCCTAACAGAAAAAAGCCAACTCACTGTCAGTCACATCCAAGAGTTAGCAGAGTTTTTCCATCTCTCACCTGCTGTTTTTCTACCGTTACCTACGCAAAATCTATAAAATTAAACTGTGTTAATAATTACATTTATTTTGTAAATTCTGCCGTGTGTAACAGCTTGTTCACATTGAGACTGGTAATGGGTAATTGTCTCCTTTTTGCTTCTTTGACAAAAGTAATATAAAATGCCCTGTGTTACCAGTACGGTTCACTAGCATCAAAAATTTTTGCTCTAGAGAACATTAAGTCCATTGGCCAGGTGTGAGATAAATACTATGAATCCCATTAATTTAAGTTGGAGTAAGCTGGTTGTCGCAACCGTTTCTGTTGTCGCATTATCGCCAATATTTTCTGCATTAGCAGTATCAAGACTTTCTTCCCCAGTTGCATCAAAATTAGGTAATTCTCCACAAATACAACTTTTAGTAGGTCAATCTGACGGCGAAGCAATTGATACTCCCGTTAACACGAGTTTTTCACCAGAGAAGAAATCAGCATTCACGCTTTATATATGGCAACCTGGGGGAACAATCAAAGAAGTAATTGCCCGGATTTCTATTAAGAGTAAATATGGTAATAAATATCGGCAAGAAAGGTTTTTAGGTGATTATAAATATAAGATTAAGCAAAAGGCTAAGTTTGTTAAAGGGTTTAAATTAGGCGATCGCATCGTCATCCGCTTATATGATACCAGTAATCGCTTTATTGGTTACAGTGAATTTGTTTGTTTGCCGGAAAATACGGCGGTTAACTTGATTTTATCTGCTAATCCCACAGAAAACAAAGTAGTCCGCACCTTTTATGGTTTTGATGCCAATAATGATAGCATTGTTGATAATACCAATGCCTACGATTATTTCACGGAAGTTAATAACCAAAAAGTTACTTTCTTGAATAGTTCAGAAAAGATTAATATTGTCCAATATCAAGCCGCAGGATTTGCCAAAGTTGCCACCACTGGCGCTTATCCTACCTCTTTTAGCGAAGGTGATTTTGCTGTAGCAGGTAAATCTGTCAATGCCTTTGATTCTAACTTAGCAAAAGCCTTAACTGCTAATCCTGGTAGTTTAGTAAAGTTGACTCCAATTCAGGACAACTCCAGTTTTGAACTGGGCAAATTATTAAGTGAATATCGGACAATAGGTGTAGGTAAGGGTATTCAAGTCTCATTTTCTGATATTTCCAAAAACTATTGGGCTAGGGAATATATTTCTGAATTGGCAGCAATGGAAGTAATTGGTGGATTTCCCGATGGCACTTTCCGTCCCAATGCACCAGTAACTCGTGCCGAATTAGCAGCATTATTACAAAAAGTTTTTATTAAAACTAAAGTTCGAGAAGCAATTAATTTTAAAGATGTTCCTAAGCGATATTGGGCTTATAATGCCATTCGAGAAACTTACGAAATGGGCTTTTTTACTATTCTCAACAGCAAAAACTTTAACCCCACACAAAAGCTGAATCGCCTAGATGTTTTAATAACTTTGGCCAAAGGATTGAATTATAAATTTACAGGTTCAACAGCAAATATCCTTGCCGTTTATAGTGATGCTTCTAGTATTAGAAATGAACATCGGAATTTTATCGCTGCTTTAACAGAAAATAATGTAATTACTAATTATCCCAATAAGAAATTGCTAAATTTTAAAAAAGTTGCCACTAGAGCAGATGTTTGTGCTTTACTGTATCGGGCAATGGTGAGCGCTGGAGAAGTGGCAGATTTACCTGCAAAATAAATTGGACAAACAATATCTTGTCAATTTTCTGTAGGTTGGGTTAAGCGACAGCGCAACCCAACAAATGCGTTGGGTTTCATGCTAATTGCTCCGCAACGCTAACGCGAACAACCCAACCTTGTATCTTAGAGGTATGTTAGAAGAAGTGGTAGACCGTCCCAACCTGGGTCAGAAAAGACCGCTTTGTAGCAAGGATCACCACAACAATCTCCATGACAGAACTCGAAC
>NZ_JADEWA010000426.1:0-4806 GCF_015207865.1 Dolichospermum sp. LEGE 00246 | reverse complement strand
ATGCAGGATTTATCCTGCCTCTAGTACAAAACGGCGTAAATAAACCAACCATTCTAAATCCTCCAAAAGCCTATACTGTCTTCATTTTGACTTTTGACTTTTGACTTTTGACTTCCGCCTTGCGGTAATCCCTTGTCTAAAGCCCAAATGTGGCTTCCTGAGTCACCTACATTTTCAAGGGTTTTCGGCGTTCTTCCTTATAATGAACTACAGCAAAATTTTTATTCAGTAATAATGGTGAATGCTTGATAGTTGTTTCGTAAATTCCCTATTTTTAATTATATGACATTAATTTTAGCTCTAGACTTTGGCGGGACAAAATTGGCAGCAGCAACAGTTAAGGCTGGTGGTAAGGAGTGGTTGGATCATGAATCACGATTTTCTCCTACAAATGGTGATGCTTTGACTGATTTGGAAATTATGCGATCGCTCATTGATTCCGTGCTAAAAGGAAGAAAGCCGGATGCCATTGGTGTCAGCTTTGGTGGTCCAGTGGATGCCACCACCGGCTTAGTCCGCTTATCTCATCACGTTCCTGGCTGGGAAAATGTTCCCCTTAAACAAATACTTGAAGAAGATTATCACGCACCTGCCAGTATAGATAATGATGCTAACGTTGCTGCCGTTGGTGAACATCGCTTTGGGGCTGGTCAAGGATATGATAGCCTATTTTACATTACCATTAGTACAGGTGTGGGTGGAGGCTGGATACTTGATGGTAAGCCCTGGCGAGGTGCATTAGGCATGGCGGGAGAAGTTGGACATATTGTGGTAGATCCTAGAGGTCCCTTATGCTTATGTGGAAAACGGGGATGTGTAGAACGTTTAGCTTCTGGTCCCTACATGGCGCAAAATGCACGGGAAATGTTGGAGAAAGAACCACCTAGCACTAACGGTAAAATCAGAGGAGGCGTACTCAGGTATTTGACTGGTAATGATCTCAACTTACTTACAGGCAAAGTCGTCAGCACCGCAGCAGCCAACGGAGATGAAATAGCACAAGAAGTATTATACAGGGGTGCATGGGCTTTGGGGGTCGGTATTGGTAATGTCGCCAACCTCATGAATCCTCAACGGTTTGTTTTAGGTGGTGGTGTTACCAAATCTGGGGATAATTTCTGGACTGTGGTGCGAAAGGTGGCTAGGGAAACCGCACTCCCAGAGGTGAATTTTGAGGTTGTGCGGGCATTATTGGGTGATGATGCACCTTTATGGGGGGCTGTGGCTTTGGGTTTGAATGTTTTGGATTAAACTCTTTTTCTCACGCAGAGGCGCAGAGACGCGGAGAGATATCTTAAATATTCGCTTGTTGTCTTTGATAAAGTGACCAGTACAACCCTTTTTGTTTTAAGAGTTCTAAATGTGTTCCTCTTTCGGCTATGACTCCTTTTTCCATGACTAAGATTAAATCGGCTCGTTTGAGGGGGGCAAAGCGGTGGGCAATTAAGAATACTGTGCGGTTAGAGGAAACATTTTTGAGGTTTTGCAATACTTGTTGTTCGGTTTCACTATCTAAGGCACTGGTGGCTTCATCTAAGATGAGAATTGGTGCAGATGCTAGGAATAATCTGGCTAATGCTATGCGTTGTCTTTGCCCTCCAGATAATGCTGTTCCTCTTTCTCCTACGTTGTTTTCATAGCCGTAAGGTAGTTGACTAATGAAGTCATGGGCTACTGCTAATCTGGCGGCTTCGACAACTTGTTCGGAGGTAATATCTGGATTGCCTAATGTAATGTTTTCCAAGATTGAACCATTAAATAAAAAGTCTTCTTGGAGAACTACGCCTATTTGTTGTCTTAAAGATGCTAAGTCAGCACTTTTGATATCAAATCCATCAATTAGAATTCGTCCTGACTCAATTTGATAGAGTCTTTGGAGAAGTTTAGAAAGGGTACTTTTTCCTGAGCCACTTCTGCCGACAATGCCTACAAATTGTCCTGGTTTAATGTTAAAAGAGATGCCTTTTAATACTGGTTCGGTATTGGCATGATAACGAAAGAAAACTTGATCAAAATCAACTTCACCTTTGAGGGGTGGTAATACTAATCCTGTGCCGGCTTCTGTTTCTGGGGCAGCGTTGAGAATATCACCAATTCTATCTACTGATAATAGCACTTGTTGGAGGTTTTGCCACAACTGAACTAACCGTAATAGGGGACTTGTCACTCTTCCTGATAACATTTGGAAGGCAATTAATTGACCAATGGTTAGTTGATGATCAATTACTAATTTTGCCCCAAACCACAGGATAATTAAGGTAGAAAAGTTAGTGAGAAAGTCACCAATATTACTACTAATATTAGATGTGGTGGAAGCTTTAAAACTGGTACGAATGAAGCGGGCAAATAAACCTTCCCACCGTTCTCTCGCTACTGGTTCTGCGGCATGGGCTTTAACAGAATGAATGCCAGTGATTGTCTCTACTAAAAATGATTGACTGTCCGCACTCCGGTTAAAGGTTTCATTTAGCCAAGTTCGCAAAATCGGTGTGGCGATAATAGTTAATGTGGCAAATAATGGTAAGACGGCTAAGGCTACAAATGTTAGAGGAATGTTGTAATAAAACATTAATCCCAGGTAAACTACAGCGAAGATACTGTCAAGAATGACGGTTAAAGCTGTACCTGTGAGAAATTGGCGAATTTGTTCTAATTCTTGGACTCTAGCAACTGTATCACCCACTCTCCGCGACTCAAAATAAGCCAAGGGTAAACGCATTAAATGGCGAAAAAGTTGAGCCGATAAACTCAAGTCTAAACGCCGGGCTGTGTGGGTAAAGATGAATAGCCGCAGCATACCCAGGATAGATTCAAATGTCGCCACAAACAAGAGGGCGATCGCCATCACATCCAAAGTAGCTAAACTCTCCTGTACCATCACCTTATCAATGATGACTTGAGTAATTAATGGAGAAGCTAAACCCAATAATTGCAAGGTAAAGGAAGCTAATAAAACTTCACCTAATAAACCTCGATATTTCCAAACCGCAGGAGTAAACCAAGCTAAATTAAATTTCTCTTGCTGGGAAATTAGTTCAGTTTGCCATAATGTACCATCCCAACAATTATCCACCACAGATTGAGGTAAATGTTCACAAATGTAATCAGGATTTTGAGGATTGGCAATAATTAAAAAATTGCCTTTTATGCCATAAGCTACAACCCAATTAAATTGGGGATTTTTATCTTCCTGATTACCTTGATTCCACAACAATACAGCGGGAAAAGTTAATTGGCGTAATTCATGCCAATTAACCTGTAATTTCCGCAATACTAACCCTAATTTCTCCCCTGCTTCTACCAGATTTTTTGGCTTTTGTCCTCGCAACTGACGTTGTACCCATTCTAATTGCACAGGATTTTGTAAATATTGCGCCACCATTGTTAAACAAGCTGCACCTGTATTTCCACTTCCCACAAAGGGATAATTAGAAATTGTGGGTTGTTCCCATTTCGCAGGATGTGAAGGTGAAGAAATGGGAGAATTAGGAACTGGTAAAATAGTTTCAATTTCTTCTACCTCTGCTGAATTATTCCAAAATTCATTAACTTGAGGATTTAAAACCTTTTTCCACAAAGCCGAATTCCAACACACAACTATAACTTCCTTACTAGCAGCTACAGCTTTACAATCAGCAAATAATGGTTGACAGTTGCCAAACCAATCTCCTGTTTGTAAAGTAGCTACGGTTTTATTTTCTTCTTCCTCTCGTAAACGCACTTTACCAGCGACAATAAAAAATTGATAGTTTCGCTTGCCAAAAGCATCACTACCTAATTTTTGTGACCAAATTTTTTCGCCAAGTTTGTAGTTATGTATTTCTGCTTGCTGTTTTAATTCGTTTTGTTCTTCAGCATTTAGCCAGGATAGTGGCGGTTCATTCCAGGGTAAATTGTTTAACACATTTATTCGTTAAAATTGATTATTTAGAAGTTTTAATCCAATTGAATTTTGACTGTCAGATTTTGAATCTTATCCCCTAGCCATTTCTCAAATAACTCATTTTTTAGTGATTGTTGTAATTGAGTATCTTCTAAAGATGCTGGAAGAATTTGTTCTAATCTAAATAAAGCAAAACGTCCTTCTATTTCTATGGGATTGATCAATTTTCCAGGGGTGGTTGAGTCTACAGCCGCACGTAATATGTCTGGTATCGTCCCCCGACTAATTGGTCCCATCATGCCATTAAATACTCTTTCATCGGCTAATGAATACTCTTTTGCCAGTTGTTCAAAACTACTTCCTTCTTCAACTTGAGTTTGTAGTTCTTCTGCTAATTCCCGACTTTCAACTAGAATCCGCGACAGGATAACTCTATCCAAATAAATTTTCTTTTCAATAAAGTATTCTGGTAATTTTGATTCTGTGACTAATTCTTTGAGTTTCTCTAACTGAAAGCTAAAGGTAATAGATGTATGAAAAGTTGTATAATCTGTACCATTGCCTATTAGCCATTCTTGAAATTTTTGGGCATCAGTTAGTTGATTTTTCAGCCGAAAATCAATAATTGTCTGCTCAATTAAGGTGGAACTAATCTCAATATCTGTTCTAGCACTAATTTCTTTTTCAATTACGTGCTGACGCAGTACGTCACTCATGAAATTTCCTAGTCTACCAGATATTTGTAAGTATTTGACTACTTCAGTTAGGGTAATTTCCTGATCATTTACAGTTAAAAAAGATGAAGATTCCATGAAGTGATTCTCAGGATAATACTAAAACATCTATAAGACTTTCCATTAAATAATGGGGAAAACAGTAGAAAACTATATCTAGCAATAATAAAGATTCGATAAATTAAATAT
>NZ_JADEWA010000425.1:0-4812 GCF_015207865.1 Dolichospermum sp. LEGE 00246 | reverse complement strand
TTTGGGTATTTTTTTAATTGGAAGTCCCTAAATTTAATAAGTATTATAAAATTAAAGATGACGGTTTTAACACGATATTTTCAAAATATAAACTATGAATATTTGGGTGAATGAACAAATTGATCCTTCTGGACTGATTCACGCCTGTATTGCCTCTTGTGATGAATCTCAGGCTAGAGATTGTCATGAGTCGTTTAAGACTAATCTCACGAACTCTCAAAAGGCAGAGGGCTGGATTGCAAAATTACGAACAGTCAAATCTTGGGATGATGTGCCAGTTAATGCTTTAAAACTTGATTAATTAGAGTGTGCTGTCTGGAAAAAAGGGCGATACTTGTGATGAGGTAGACAAAGCCCCAATCTAATCCTGTCTATTAATTGATAGGATGGGTGGTAATAAGTAGGTGAACGGAAAAAACCGAAATATGTAACGAAAAGTAAAATCGCTCAAATCCTCTTCACTCTTCACTCTTGCCTCTTGCCTCTTGCCTCTTCACTCTTGCCTTGCCATAACGACAATCTTTAATGCTAACCTACTTATTTGCGTTAATATTCTGAAGTTTCCAGTTACCATTCTAAATTCCATGCAGCATGAGACTCAACTTAGTTTATTTGATAACTCCAGCTTAAACCAAAGAGAGCTAATTACTACAAGTAATAAAATTCCCATTCCGCCGGGAACTTATGAGAATGTAGAGGAATTGACAAAACATTGCAATGGCTGTCAGCGTTGTGCGTTAGCCCAAAACCGGACTCATGCTGTGGTTGGGCGTGGTAATCTCCAAGCCGATATTATGATTATTGGAGAAGCACCGGGGAAAAATGAGGATGAAACAGGTTTACCATTTGTGGGTAGATCAGGACAATTACTAGAAAGTATCTTAGCTTCGGTAAATTTAAGTACGGAAACAGATATATATATTGCCAATATTTGTAAGTGTAGACCACCGGAAAACCGTGTACCGACTAATGAAGAGGCTGCTGCTTGTAAACCATATTTATTTGAGCAGATTCGCCTGGTTGACCCAAAAATTATCTTATTAACAGGTGCAACTTCTGTGAAGGGTGTGATTGGTGATAACCGTCCGATTACTAAAATTCGTGGTCAATGGTTGGAGTGGGAAGGGCGCTTATGTATGCCTATTTTTCATCCCTCTTACTTGTTGCGTAATCCTTCACGGGAAAAAGGAAAGCCGAAATGGCTAATGTGGCAAGATATACAGGTGGTTCGGGCTAAGTTTGATGAGTTGACAAACTCTATTTAGGGTTTGCTGAAAAAGTTAAGTAATTGGACAAAAATATTTACAGTCATTGCGAGGGAAGGGAAGCAATCACAACCCTGGCGATTGCTTCATTTCACTTCGTTCCCTATGGCTAACGCCACGCCACGCTTACGCAATAACATTGTGTAATTAATTCTATCTCACTACTTATTAGAGTAAACAAATCACCAAATGGTGATAACAAATATACAGTTAGATCCAAAAATGCGATCGCTCTTTACAAAGATATATCAAGCTTAAGCCCAACGCTACTATCAAAGATAGAGCCTATTGCTTTCTTTTTGGTACATTATATTACATCTATTTTTTGTAAGAGCGTATATTGTTATTCTCCAAAATTAGTAAATATCAATGCTCCTGTAAATTGGTAAAGTTAGGAAATCACAAAATATTAAGTCATCAGATTTTTACCGCTAAAACATGGGCAGCCAGAGAAAAATGTACTGGGAACTCGATTTTTACTCCCGTCCGATTTTGGACGAAAATCAGAAAAAAGTGTGGGAAATGTTGGTGTGCGAAAGTCCTGTAGATATTGGTACACCAACGGATTCTCTGTTTCGCTATGCTAAATATTGCCCAAGTACCCAGGTAAATTCGGGTTGGCTACGGACAGCAATCCAGGAAGCGATAGAAGAAGCTGGTACAGCACCTACCAAAATCCGCTTTTTCCGCCGCCAAATGAATAACATGATCACCAAATCCTGTGAAGACGTGGGAGTACCCGCCGTGCCAAGTCGGCGGACGTTGGTTCTCAATCAGTGGATACAGCAGCGAATGAAGGAAGTTTATCCCCAAGAACCAGGATATCAGGGGGTAGTTAATCCTTCGGTGCGTTTAGATAGACCCTTGCCCCAGCGATTACCAGATGCGTTGGAAGGAAAACAATGGGCTTTTGTGACTTTAGAAGCTAGTGATTTGGCGGAAATGCCGGATTGGGAAATTGGCTTTGGTGAAGCTTTTCCCCTGGAGTTGGCGCAATTATCCCCAGAAACTCGGATTCCAGGAATTTTGATTTTCTCCTCCAGGGCTTTACCCATAGCGGGTTGGATGTCTGGTTTGGAAATGGCTTATTTGCACTTTGACACCAAACAAGGCAACAGGTTGATTTTAGAAACGGGGGCTACGGAAAGTTGGGTGGTGGCTAATATCCGCACTCCTGAACTTTTGGCAGAAGCACAGGGCTTTGCTGTAGCTAAGGAACAAGCCAATGGCGTACATTTTATTGGTGTCCAGTCCGATTCTCAATCCCAAGATTTTGCGGGCTTTTGGCTGTTACAAGAAATCAATTTGCCATGAGGGTACAAGCAGGGATAAGCTATAAACTGGTGCAAATGAGTGTTTCTTATCTGTTCCCTGTTCCCTGTTCCCTGTTCCCTTTTTTGTAACTGTTGATGACACGCTAATGGGATAATGATGTGCGTCTATTAAGCGATTTATATCCAAAATCCATAATTCATAAAGGGACATGGGTTCTGCAAATTTGTTACAAGATACACTGGCGGAACAACTGCTAGAACTTGCCCTCAAATCTGGCGCTGAGGCTGCGGAAGTATATCAGTCACGATCGCTTTCTCGACCAGTTTTTTTTGAAGCCAACCGTCTCAAACAACTAGAAACCAGTCAATCTGAGGGTACAGCCCTACGACTATGGCGGGATGGTTGTCCCGGTTTGACGGTGGCTTATGGCGATGTTGATCCCCAAGCTATGGTGGAGAAATCTTTGGCACTGAGTCAATTAAATCCACCGGAAACGGTTGAATTAAATAGTTATACGGGGCAATCTTACCCAGATTTAGGCACATCTGTATCTGTAGAGATGTTGATTAACTGGGGCAAAGAAGCGATCGCCTCAATTCGTGATGTTTATCCAGATATTCTTTGCCATAGTGACTGGGAATGCGATATAGAAAACACTAGACTGATTAACAGCAAAGGTTTAGATTCTCACTACACCGACACCACACTTAGCTGCTATATGTCAGCGGAATGGGTGAGAGGTGATGATTTTCTCAGTGTTGCTGATGGTCAAACTCAACGCGATAAACTCAACCCAGAAAAAGTAGCCAGCCAAATTTTACAGCGCTTAAATTGGGCTAAAGAAAACATTCCTAGTCCCAGTGGTCGTTGTCCTGTATTGTTCACTTCCAAAGCAGCAGATATGCTGTGGGGAACTGTGCAATCAGCTTTGAATGGTAAACACATCTTGGAAAAGGCTTCCCCCTGGGCAGATAGATTGGGTAAACCAGTTATTGCCCCCACCCTGACCCTTTACCAAAACCCAAAAGCCGGTCCCTATAGTTGTCCCTTTGATGATGAAGGTCAACCTACTCAGTCATTGATATTTATCGAAAATGGGATTTTACGGAATTTTTATAGCGATCGCACCACTGGACGACAATTAAACAGCGGTAGCACTGGTAATGGTTTTCGCCCTGGCTTAAGTAGTTATCCCACTCCTGGATTATTTAACTTCCTGATTCAACCTGGTGATCTTTCCCTATTAGACTTAATTAGCAAGATGGATGACGGCTTAATTATCGATCAAATGTTAGGTAGTTGTAGCGGACTATCTGGTGATTTTTCCATCAATGTTGATTTAGGTTATCGGGTCAAAAATGGTCAAATAATTGGCAGAGTCAAAGATACGATGGTCGCGGGTAACGTCTACACAGCCCTAAAACAAGTGGTGCGATTGGGTGGAGACGTAGATTGGAATGGTTCTTGTTATACACCATCGCTGATAGTAGAAGGACTATCAATTACTGGGAAAAATAGTTAATATTATAACATCCCAGATCCCCGACTTCTTGAAGAAGTCGGGGATCTAACACAACGCAATGATACAATTAAATTAGTCTCCACCGTATCTACTATCAAGGGTATGATAATCTGGCAACCAGGGCAACAAATTAACAACGGTAGATTTATCATTCAGGGTAAACCCTTGGGTAGCGGTGGTTTTGGAACTACCTACAAAGCCTTAGAACCTAGCACGGGTAAATTATACGCCATTAAAACCCTCAATCAGTAACGGGCGTTTTGGGTTTTCTGTTCAGAAACGCATTTATCAAAGTTTCGGTGGAACGAGTAAAGATAACTCAGACATCTGGGCGAAGTTCGGGGACAAGGTAGGATGGAGAAAAGGAGAAGACTGGTTGTGGTTGGAATACACAGATATTACTTTTGACAATAAAGCACCCGAAGGCCACCTCCCGACTCGATTTAGGTATGCTAAAGACAAGGCAATGATCGGGTATCCTGATTATTCGGGTCTGAAACGGACGAAGTTCGTTGTCTTCCCTCGCTTCGAGACTTGTAAACTGTAATATTTAAAGGTTACAGAAAATTATTAAGTCTGAATCAGGATATCCAGGATTAAAGGATTTACAGGATTTTATTTTGTGGTCAAAGATCCCCGATTTCTGAAATAATTAATGTTAGTAAATGATAATTTTAATAAAAAAAGTCGGGTATCTGAATATCTCAATTGTCTGAATCAGGATTTCCAGGATTAGAGGATGTACAGGAT
>NZ_JADEWA010000424.1:0-4837 GCF_015207865.1 Dolichospermum sp. LEGE 00246 | reverse complement strand
GGTTCTACCGCTCCCCTTATGGAAGAGAATATTAATTTAATTTTCGTAGGTTGGGTTGAACGAAGTGAAACCCAACATTAGCGGGAGGATAAATAAGAGGTGTTGGGTTTCGTTCCTCAACCCAACCTACAATAAATCTTGTTTTACATAAAGGGAACGGTAGAGCCATAATTTGTAAATATTTTCATCCTTGCTATCTTGGCGCGAAACTTACCTGAAAATAATTGTAATTGTAAGTAGGTGAACACAATAAAACCAAAGTGTGTAAAGAAACGTAAAATCGCCCAAAACCTCTTTACTCTTGCCTATTGCCTTGCCATAACGACAATTTTCAACGCCAACCTACTTAGTTGCTATAATCAAAACGAACTTAAAAACACCCTGCTATGATCGCCATTCCCCAACAACTGCCAAAAATGACCATTGAGGAATATTTCACCTGGGAACTTGACCAGGATATTCGCTATGAATACATCAACGGCGAAGTTTTTGCCATGACAGGTGGGACAATTCCCCACAATGATATTGCTCTCAATCTTTACAGACCTCTATATTCTCATCTTCGTCCTAGAGGTTGTCGAGTCAATGTGTCAGATGTGAAAGTGCAAGTTACCCCTAAAAGCCCATACTTCTATCCTGATCTTATCGTCAGTTGTCACCCCGATGACCTTAATGCCCGCAAATTTATTCAAAACCCTAAATTGATTGTTGAAGTTCTTTCTCCTGGTACAACTAATAAAGATAGAGGAGAAAAATTCAGATATTATTTAACAATACCCAGTTTACAAGAATACATCTTGATTGATTCCGAAAAAATATCTGTTGAACGTTACTGTCGAGGAGAAGGAAGAATGTGGCTTTACTATCCCTACACTACTGGAGACATCATCACTTTATCAAGTATTGAATTTGAATTTCCCATAGAAATGCTTTATGATGGTGTAGGATTGGAAATAGAAACATAAAAATATATTTCCAACATAAGTTTGATAAGAGGATGTTTGAAAAGTTTCCGGCGATTAGAAATCGCTACTACACAAACAAAGTCCACCTGCGTGGACTAACTAAAAATCAAGGCTTTTGAACCCACGAAGGTGGGTTTCGTCTGTGTAGCCGCGACTTCTAGTCACCCTTGCAAGTAATAAATTAGACTTTTCAAACACCCTCTAAATGTCAGTTAAAATTTAATCCCTTATTAAAACTATGGCAAAGCGTAAAAAAAGCAATCTTCAATGGATTAAAGAAACCCTAGAATTAAGCCCAGATCATCATTGGGAGGGTCCTGATGATTATAAGATTTTTGTAGCTGGGAGGGGCGCGGTTCGCTTCAATGTTCCCCAAAATTGGGTGTTTGAACCACAAGAAAAATCTTTTAAGTTCATGGATAAAAAACCACCTGATGATGATTGTTGTTTAGAGGTATCTTACAATCATTTACCCCCGAATGACTGGACACTTTTTCCCCTTAAACATACTTTGAAAAAAATCATGGAAGATGACAGCCGTGATGTGATTGAAAGGGGAGAGGTGATTACTGTTAAGCGACAAACAGCCCGGATTATGTGGTGTGAAATTAAATTTATTGACACTCAATCCGAACCCAGGGAAGCTTTTTCTCGGACTTGTGTGGGTTTGGGTTCAAATATTCAATGTTTAATTACCTTTGATTATTGGGCAGATCAAGCAGAGCAATTAATCCCGATTTGGGATGAAGTGATGCGGAGTTTGACACTAGGATTATATATCAGAGATCCGAGAACTGGTTTAGCTTTTCCCGATTAAGTAAGTGGGCGTTAAAAAATATAATATAAACCTAACCCCCCAACCCCCTTCCCTACCAGGGAAGGGGGAATCAAAGCCTCTCCCCTGGTAGGGGAGAGGTTTGCAGAGAGGTTTTAGATTTAATTGTGCCAAGCTACTTAAAATGCCGATAAAATAACCTCAGCTTGAGTTTTTGCATTACGAGTGGAGGTTGTTGGTTTGACAGTAGATGGTGCGAATTTGGGTTAATTGTGGATGTTGGTGAAAATTATTTCCCAGATTTTGGGTAAACTGGAGACTGCAAATTAACCCATTACACAGATTCGTAATTCAATATTCATGGCAAATCCCACCGCAACTCTAGAAACTTCCCTTGGTACTATTACTCTTGAGCTATTTACCGATGTTATGCCCATAACGGCGGGAAATTTCATCAAATTGGCTAAAAGTGGGTTTTATGATGGTTTGCATTTCCACCGTGTGATTAATAACTTCATGGTGCAGTTTGGTTGTCCTTACAGTAAAGATCCTAGCTCTCCGCGTGCGGGTACAGGCAATGGTCCTGATGGGTGCATTCAAGATGAGCATCCTGAAGACGGGAAACTTTCTAACGAACCAGGAACTCTCTCTATGGCTAATACGGGGAGACCTAATAGTGGTAGTTGCCAGTTTTTTATCAACACTGTCCACAATCACTATCTGGATTGGTTTACACCTGGTCAATCTAAACACCCTGTTTTCGGTCGAGTTACTGAAGGGATGGATGTATTGAAAGCCATTGAAACTACTCCCACGGGTGCAGGCGATCGCCCCAAAACTCCAGTTAAAATGATCAAAGTAACTATCCACGAATAAAATCAAGGATTAGTGCGGAGGCTTCTCCGCACACCGCTATCTTCAAGGGACTTCCAATTAAGTAGGTGAACACAATAAAACCAATCTGTGTAAAGAAAAGTAAAATCGCCCAAACCCTCTTCACTCTTGCCTCTTGCATGAGTGCCTCTTGCCTTGCCATAACGACTATTTTTAATGCTAACCTACTTACTTATCTCATCAACCGCCTTGTCACCCGTTAAGCAGAAAATTAACACACATTGAAATGGTTAATCCTAGATCATTAAATGATAGCATAGATGATTACTTATGGTAACTATTTATAGTAAATATTGGACTGATTTGGCACAAGGTTGTTAGATGTTGTTGAGACGTTTTTTAACTTCCCCTTTGATATTTCTTGTTAGTATGCATACAAACCCCTTTAAACAATTACAAGTCAATCTTTCTGTAACGGCTGCTACTATAGCCTTGTTGGTTACTGCGCCATCAATGGCTCATGGTCAAGTTAATAGTACCACCACTAAGCCAACCTCATCAAATTCTAAGACATCAGTAGTTAATATATCCATTACTGAGGCTGAAGTGCTGGCTGCTCAAAAAGCCTGGGGTGAAGCATTGGTTTCCATCAGTACCACCTATGATGAAAAGGGGATAGCCGCTGCTAGAAAATTGGCTGACAATATAATAGATCAATCATATGCTTATCAATCGGGATTGGTGTTGTTCAAGCCAACCTTGACAACTGGAGACCAGACCTTCCGCACGACACACAAAGGAGCTTTGTCTTATTTTGTGGGTGGTGATTCCTCCTTCCCTCAAGATACTGGTTTTGCTCTCAAAGGATGGCGAAAGGTGGAAATTCGCAACGCTGGTATTTTTATTGTTGGTAATACTGCTACCACTATGGGTAATGTTTCCATAACTGATAAAACAGGTAAAGTCACAAAAGTAGATAAAACCTGGCAGTTTATTAGAGGTGGTGATGGCAAATTGCGTATTATTCTACACCATTCTTCTCTGCCCTATAGTCCAAAATAAACATGGAATAGATCCCCGACTTCTCTAAGAAGTCGGGGATATGAAATAACTCTAATCGCATTAAAATGAGTAATTGGACAAAAATATTTACAGTCATTGCGAGCGAAGGGAAGCAATCACAACCCTTGGAATTGCTTCATGTCACTTCGTTCCATATGGCTAACGCCACGCTGCGCTAACGCAATGACATTGTGTAATTAATTCTGTCTCACTACTTAAGGTTGTTAATTTGACGGTGATTAATTGTCTGAATCAGGATTTCCAGGATTTCAGGATTTACAGGATGAGGGATTCGGTGGTTAATTGGTGGCGATCGCTGTCCCTATATCCCCAGATCCCCGACTTCTCTAAGAAGTCGGGGATCTGAATAACTCTAATCGCACCAAAATAAGGTTGTTAATTTGAGGATAATTAATTGTCTGAATCAGGATTTCCAGGATTTCAGGATTTACAGGATGAGGGATTTGCAGATAATGTTGTTAATTTGACGCTGATTAATTGGTGAGCGATCGCTGTGGTACATTGTTTGATAGCTTACAGGATGTGATTTATCATTTTAAGCGACCGCTTTCTAGTATCAAACATTAATTATTTAAAAGCTTCAATCTGATCCAGATAAACATTAATTAACTGATGATCAGCCACTAAAATTTCAATTTCTGGCCAAACTCTGGACAGGAGTGAGTGAAATTGACGTTTTCGCACATTCCCAAAGCGTAGATGTACTACTTTAGGCGGGAGTAAATCAACCATCATGCGATCAGAAAAATCTGCATCTTTGGTAACAATTACCAGGTTTCTTTCTTTCGCATACTGCCATATTTGGGTATCACTTGGACTGTCACCTAAGATGGAAACATGGACAATGGGTAAAGATGGGGTAAATTGAATTTTCACGGGTAGATTTTCATCGAATAAAAACCCATTCATGCGATTTTTCTCACTTCGTAGTGATTCCCCATCAACTTTGCTGCAAATTGAATACAAGCATAAATATCTTCTCGTTGTAGAGAGGGGTACTCTTCCAGAATTTCCTCAATTGAATCACCAGCACCTAAAAACTCCATAATTGTTTGTACAGAAATTCGAGTATTAGTAATAATAGGTCGTCCATTGCAAATATCTGGATGAATAGTTATTCTGCTTTCCATTTTGTTTACTTCTTGTCGTTACGGATTAATTGTAGCATTTGTCTGATAGC
>NZ_JADEWA010000002.1:0-40399 GCF_015207865.1 Dolichospermum sp. LEGE 00246 | reverse complement strand
CCTGGATGCTCGTTGAACTTCTGTTTTAGACTTGAAATTCTTTTCTCGATCCCAGTCTCTAATATCATAATAATAATATTCATTATTTTTGTGATTTTTTAAATCCTCAATTAGTTCATCTAAAGAATTTTTAATTATTTTGTAACAATTTATCAATTCAGCATTACTGTCATTAATGACAGCTTTTTTAGGTTGCAAACTAAACAAAAGCGCACCACCACCAATAAAAGGCTCGTAGTAGGTTTGAAGATTATAATTTTTAGGCAGGTGATTGGCTAGAATTGTCGGCACAAGCTGTCTTTTTCCTCCTGCCCACTTTACAAAGGGTTTGACTAACGGATTAACTGATACCATTTTATGACCTGTAAATTATTAAGTGACAATAGCTTATTGATACTATTGTACTATATAATTGATATTTTCGTCTAGAATCCAGATTATACTATATTTTTTAGAAAAATCTGGATTTTTGAGAATTATTGGATTATTCCCAGTTTAATTGACATTCATGTTGATCAAATTCCCAATCAATACATACATCAGATATGGAGTCCATCGAATTTATTATATTAAAAACTTGAAGTTTATCTTCTTGTTGATATAAGCTAACAGCATATAAAATAATAGCAGCTAACCAAGCATCAAGTCGTCTAGCAAATTCAAGTGTCCAATCATATCTTTCTTCAACAGTAGGTTGATAATTAATCACAGGAGTAGCTGTTGATTTATGTGATGGAGGGTAAGGTAGTTGAATCAATCCAGGTAAAACACCTAAAATATGAAATTCAGTTTCATTGTCACTCACATCAATTAATTGCCATTCAGTATTATTTGAGTATAAAGGCATATTAAAAAATAAATAATTTCCTCGTTCGTAAGTGTTACTTGTATTCCATATATCCCAAGATCGTAAAGCTTTTACTAACACTTTCTGCCATCGAATATTATCGGTTGACGCTCACGGAAGCCTCATTAATTTACAATCTGCTATATTCCCAATCACCAATTATCTATTTTGTAAAAATTCCCTATGTTCAGGTGAATTTAATCCGGCTTGTAAAACTGCTAAAACCTGAATCATGTCACCTGCCAGTAATGCTGGTACTGCTAACCATAAACCTGGCATAACTTGACTTTTTATGACACCATCAGCATCGGGTTCAAGAGAGATATATTCACTTTCATGTAATTGAAACCAATTTAGTTTTTTTTCTAAACTTTGCCAAACAATATATTCTTGAATACCGTTGCGACGATAGGCCTTTTTTTTATCATGCAAATCATAAGCTGCACTACTAGCAGCAATTTCGGCAACTAATTCTGGTGAACCTTCAATATAGTCATCTACTGTAATGCGGGACTTTCCTCCTAAACTTTGATCAATGAATAGAATTCCATCAGGCTGGGGTTCGTTATCTTGATCTAATCTAATTGTGGGTTCAATACCTAACTTGATACCGGGTGTAGCAATTTGATAATTCCCTAACCAAATTACCAGTTTTGCATGGGGTTCTGCATGACGTTGAAAGCGTAAGGGTGATGCCACGTAAACTACTCCTTCGATTAGTTCGGCTTTTTTAACATGGAGACTTTCTGTATAACGACGTTCAAATTCGTGGCGGGATAGGCGATCGCCACTTTCTAAAGGTAAAATCAGATTTTGAGGAGTATTGTTAATATCTGGTTTCTTAATCACCATGTTGCGTCCCTCCATTAATTACCTTAATTTTATAAAATATCCAACTTGTCAAACAACCATTTGCACGCACTATCTACGTCTGGAACTTGTTCTCCTGGGGGTACAGGTGGACGATTTACCATCACAACCTTAATTCCGAGTTTCCTAGCGGCGATAATTTTGGGATAGGTGGCATTACCACCGCTATTTTTGCTAACAATGGTATCTATATTGTATTTGAGTAAAATTTCCTGTTCGTTTTCTAAAGTAAAGGGACCGCGATCGCATAAAATTAATCCAGGTGGGACGATAACATCAGTATTTGGTGGATCAATCATCCGCATTAAAAACCAAATTTCCTGTAAATGTGCAAAAGTCGCAATTTCTTGTCTACCAATTGTTAGAAATACTCGTTTAGCTTGATTTGCTAACACAGTAGCAGCAGCGAGATTATTTTCTACTTCTAACCAGCAATCATCTCCTAATTTTTCCCAAGGTGGACGAATTACCATTAATCGCGGAATACCTACTTCCTGTGTCGCTGCGGCGGCATTTTCAGAAATCTGATTAGCGAAAGGATGAGTAGCATCAATTAATATATCAATTTGCATTTCTCGCAAATAACCAACCAATCCTGGGACACCACCAAAACCGCCAATCCGCACATTACCAACAAGATTAGCAGGTTTACGAGTTCGACCGGCTAAAGAAGCGATCGCCTCAATACCAGGAATATTTGCTACCTTAGCAGCCAATTCCACTGCATCACCAATTCCACCGAGAATTAAAACCCGCAACATATCAATTTTGGATTTTGGATTTTAGATTTTAGATTTCTACGAAGCTGTTGTATATACAGTTTGCACTTGAATGAAATACATCCTAGTCCCATCCTTGCTTGCGGGGCTATCGTGTACACACAAGTTAAATTACCCCTCTTAATCCCCTCGATGCTTTGGGGGGAAACCGGAAAATGGCGTTGCTGAATCGAGGTATGAAATCTCCAAATTGAACCTTTAAAAATCAAACCTCAGTGCGTCTACTCTTCGAGATCACGAAGCGTGATTGCGCCTTTGCGTGAGACTAAAATTCATACCCTTAATCCTTAATCAGCAACGCCTCATTTTTAATTACTAATGTCTATTGACACTAGATTCTAAGATTTTAACTTGATTTTGGAGTTTTTCTACAGTTTGCAAATGCGATAACTTTAATGAATAATTCAACCAAATAAAACTACCGGAAAAGATAGTTAAAACTCCAACTAAAATACCTGTTAACAATTTCACCTGAAAATGCAGATGTTTTACCTGATTAACTTGATTTTCTTCTGGAAGTTGAGACATAGGAGCTAAACTGAGATTTTCATTATCTACCATCACCTCTATCTTCGTTTCTTCCACTCTGGCAAATGTCACCTTACTTTCCAGCCATTTAGTAATTAACTCAGGACAATTTTTATTAAACCATTGCCAAGCCAGGATTTTAAATACTGGCTTCGACATTTTAGTCATAAATTTTAGAGTCTTATTGAGAGTTCCAAAATGCAGCTTATGATTTATCAAATTAGTTGAACCAACATCATAAAGACAATCTATGATGGCTTTAATTGTAACTTCTTCCTGATAAATCAAGGTTTTTAATAAAAGTCTAAGTTCATTAATTAGTTGTTCCTCTTTCTCTTTCTCTTTTTCTTGAACCTTTTGTGTTAAATGATCAGATATTTTTACTGATTTAGACATATTAAAACTATGGGTTGCTAGAAAAGTTTTTTTATTATAGTTCCCAGTTTCCATTACCTAATCTTCCGAGAACCGGAAATTTTCGCCAAAGCATCTTGAAACGCGGGTGGTAACTGACGCATAATTTTACCTTTTTCTCGATCCAAAGCTACTAACGTTACCAGAGCAGTAATATATAAATCCTGACCATCAGGAGAAACAAGGGTGTAGTCCCAGTTCATTCGCACTCCCGTTACCTCAGCCATCCGTGTTCTTACTAGGACTGGCATTCCTAATTTCACCGACTGATGATAACGAATTGACAATTCTACAACAGGTAAATCACAACCTAAAGCTACTAAATCAGCAAATTCAATGCCTATAGAGCGTAAGCATTCTACCCTTGCTTCTTCCATCCATGTTAAATAAGTACCATGCCAAACTATACCTGCGTAATCAGTGTGGTGAGGTTGCGCCCGAACTGGATATTCAAACCAATTTTCAAATGCAACATTAGTCACACTGTCAATGGCGCTGGTGGGTGGTAATTGGGGCTGATTGATTTCTTTAGACATAGGAATAATTTTTACAAGCAACGGATGGCTAAAAAACCGATAAAACTTTGTAAATTGGATATTTGTGAACTATTTTTTATCTTACCAGATTGTCAAGACGTTGCGTAAAACGCCCATGATTCGGAAAATTTGAGCAATACTGGTACATGAAGCAAGATAGACAGAAATTAAAAAAATGACGATTCAACTTACAAATACAGGATTATTAGATTGGACCGGTGATACTTTAGCCTTTGGTCTATTTGAAGATGCGGTGGAGTTAACCGGTGATCTGGTCAACTTAAATGATAAATTTGCGGGAATTTTAAAAGAAGTAATTACCGAGGAAGAGTTTACAGGTAAGGCAAATAGCACCGTTGTTATTCGTTTAGGTGGGACTTACCCAGTGAAGAAGGTAATTGTAGTTGGTTTAGGGAAACCAGACGCACTAAAACTAGACAGTTTACGCCGTGTAGCCGCGACTATAGCCAAAACCGCCAAAAAGCAAAAAACCAAGACTTTGGGCATCAGTTTACCACTGTGGAATAATGACCCAGCCACCACAGCCCAAGCATTGACTGAGGGCATAGAATTGGCACTTTACCAAGATATTCGCTTTAAATCCGAGCCAGAAGATAAAAATCCCAATATTGAAACCATTGATTTACTTGGTTTAGCTGGACAAGAAGCGGCTATTACCCGCGCTAATCAAATTGTTTCCGGTGTAATTTTAGCTAGGCAGTTAGTCGCAGCCCCAGCTAATGCGGTTACATCTATTACTATGGCAGAAACTGCTCAAGCGATCGCTCACGAATACGGGTTAGAACTGGAAATTCTCGAACAGGAAGAATGCGAGAAACTAGGCATGGGGGCATTTTTAGGAGTCGCCCAAGCTTCTGATTTACCACCAAAATTCATTCACCTCACCTATAAACCAGCCGGTACACCTAAGCGGAAACTGGCAATTATCGGAAAAGGCGTAACTTTTGATTCCGGTGGATTGAACATTAAAGGCGCTGGTAGTGGGATCGAAACCATGAAAATGGATATGGGTGGTGCAGCGGCAACTTTAGGCGCGGCTAAGGCTATTGGACAATTAAAACCAGATGTGGAAGTTCACTTTATCTCCGCCGTTACTGAAAACATGATTAGCGGTAAGGCTATGCACCCTGGAGACATCTTAACTGCATCAAATGGCAAAACAATCGAAGTAAATAACACCGATGCTGAAGGGCGGTTAACCTTGGCTGATGCCTTGGTTTATGCGGATAAATTGGGTGTGGATGCGATCGTTGATTTAGCTACCCTTACAGGTGCTTGTGTGGTAGCTTTGGGCGAAGATATCGCCGGTTTATTTACACCAGATGACGCGGTAGCTTGCCAACTGCAAACAGCCGCTGACAGTGCCGGTGAGAAAATTTGGCGGATGCCGATGGAAGATAAATATTTTGACGGGCTAAAATCGGGTATTGCTGATATGAAAAATACCGGACCTCGTTATGGCGGTTCTATTACTGCGGCTTTATTCCTCAAGCAGTTTGTTAAGGATACCCCTTGGGCGCATTTAGATATTGCCGGACCAGTTTGGGCTGATAAGGAACATGGCTACAATGGTGCTGGGGCAACTGGTTTTGGTGTGAGAACACTGGTTAGCTGGGTTTTGAGTTAGGGAAACACCAGGGCGGGGAAACCCCGCCCCTACGGTTTTTGTATAGGAAATAGATCAAAGTGCGATCGCTCAAAATAGCCTATCATTAGGCTAGGTGTAACCTGTATTCCATAACTTCATGCCTTTCTCCGATTTCACTAATCCTTATAAAAATCCGGCTGACGTACCAGAAAAGTATCGCCAGCATATAAATCTACAGAAATTATTTAAAGCCGATGGTTCTTATGTCCGTCCAGCAGAAGACCCTGTAACAATATGGGCAATTCAGATTTTAGTAGAAGAGTACGGTGTGCCACTAGAAGCAATGGCGTTAGAACTAAATGCAGATTTTGCCGAAGGAACTCATCAAGGTGGACGACGCTATCAAGGACGGGCAGACGTTGTAGTTTATGATGACCGTTATGCTGACTCTGTAGGTAATTTGGATGTAGCCTTTATTATGGTAGAGGCTATGGAACCAAATAAAAAAGTTGGTGGAACTGAAGCGGAAGGTTGGGTAGAACATCTTAACCGACTCAATTCTTACATGAGTGCTTCACCATCTGCTCGTTATGCAATATTAACCAGTGGGAAACAAACAGATATCTATCGTCGTGACCTTGATTATCCACGTAAGTTAGAAATAATTGGTAACTTACCTAAATATGAAAGCGCCCGTGAAGCTGCAAACCATAGTCCTTATACTGTAATTTTAAATCCTAGTGAACCAGATGGTATTCAAACTGGACTTACACCTCTATCCCGTGATAAATTTCGGGAGGTTTTGGGTGATACCCGTTCTGGATGTCATTCTATTCTCAGAGATAACGAGGGTTTGCAGCCACAAGAAGCCGTTGATGCAATGGTTAAATTTTTGTTTGCTAAGTGGTACGACGAACAAGCAACAATTGACTTGGTAAAGCAAACAGGAGAATCACGGGCTTATGTATTTAGTGTCAGTAATGAAACAGACCCAGAACGTTTATTAGTTCAAGTCAGAGAAACTTTTGAAAAAGCCAAGCAGTGGGAACGGGACACACTAGCGAAAAAATTTGGTGATGATTTGGGTGTGCGTTTGGCATTTAATGAAGCTGATGTGTTGCAATTCAAGCCTCACACGACAATGGAAATAGTCAAGCGTTTACAGCCTTGGAGTTTGCGGAAATCTTCAGCAGATGTCAAAGGTGGAGTATTTGAGGACTTTTTAAGTAAGACTTTCCGCGATGATTTGGGGCAATATTTCACACCTACACCAGTAATTAATTTAATGGTAGGAATTTTGCAACCAACAGTAAATGATTATGTTGGTGATCCTGCTTGCGGTTCAGCGCGAATGCTAACTCACGTTTTGGATTATGTGCGTAAACAGGAATATGCAAAAGCAATAGCAAATAATGGAGATAGTGCTGAAGGGATAAATCCTGAAGAACCAACGGAAGAGTTTATCAAGTTTCGAGATAATCATTTATTTGGGGCTGAATATTCTCGAAATGTCATGCACGTAGCGCGAGTTAATACTTTAATGAATGGCGCACAATATGCCGATTTAAAGGTTATGGATTCGCTGGAAAGATTGAGTAGCATTACAGGAGGAATTACAGAAGGACTTCCAGAACGTCCTGGTTTTTATCTGGGTGGGTTAACGATGATTTTAACTAATCCTCCATTTGGTTCTAAGTTGACAAATGAAAGTATTTTGAAGGATTTTGCTTCACGGGATGGGGTGACAAAGAAAAATGGCAAGGTTGTTAGAAGCATTCCTCAAGAAGTCGCTTTTCTTAATCGTTGTCTTGAGTTTTTAGCACCAGGGGGAAAGTTAGCAATTGTTTTACCTGATGGTGTTTTGGCAAATAGTTCCATGCAGGATGTAAGAGACTGGATTTTACGTTGGGCAAGATTAAAAGCGATTGTGAGTTTACCACAAGAAACATTCAGACCCTATGGTGCTGCTGTGAAAACTAGCGTGGTTCTTCTAGAAAAGCGTGATATAGCTTTGACAGCAGAAAGTCAGCTAGAAATTGAGCAGGATGATAAGATTTACATGGCTAGGATTGATGATATTGGCTATGACGCATCTGGTCGTATTTCTGCCTCAGAAGATGAAGTTAATGAACCGCCAGAAGTGAAGAAAGCAATTACAGATTTAGCTGGGTTATTAGGAAGGTAGTTAAATGGAAAAAACTATAGTTAATCTTTCGCAGTTACGTCAAAAGGGTGTCTGGAACTTTGAACCTTACTCGCAAGTTGTGACAGGTGCAATGGCTCAGTTAGAGAAAAGCCCCTTTCCAGTAGTCAAATTGGGTACTTTAGGAACTACTCAGCGTGGTTATTTTATCAACGGGATTAAAGATAGAGGGGAAATTCCTTTGATATCAGTACGTAATATTTCGACTGAAGGTATCAACCTGAATCATGTGCGCTATCTCACTCCAGAGGAACACAACAAACTAGAAAAAACTCAAGTTCATAAGGGTGATGTGCTGGTTAGTTTAATCATGCGTCCAGGGATAGCTGCTGTTTATGAATCTGACGAACCAGCCAACATAGATACACACCTTGCAAGATTGCGCTTAACAGACAAGATTGATCCTGCTTACTTGACGTTATATCTCAATTCAGATGATGGTCAAGCCCTTATTCACTCCCTTTCAACTGGTAGCATTCAGCCTATGTTGACTCTTGCTGCTCTAAATAATTTGCCTATAATGCTCCCCTCTCGTGATGAACAAAAACAGATTGTTGTTGAAGCACAACGATTAATAAAAGAGGCAGAGCAATTATCGAAAGCTGCTAAAGATCACCGTGCTGAAGCTCAGAAGCTTGTTGGAAAGCTATTTCAAGGGGGAGTTTAATGATCCATGCTTGCTACTTAACTGTCTTTGAACAGCCACAGGAGGAATTAGAAAGAGCCTTGTATGATCTTTTCGATGACTTGGGTGCTGTATATGACGAATACGATTCAATACCTCTAAACCCATTAAATAATCAATATGAATTGCAAGCAGCAGTTACCCAAAATTTTGAGTTTCTCCTAAATGTACATTGGCAATCCCATATCAATTCTCATACTTTAATAACTTTTGACGTTGAAATGGCAGTTCCGGTTGAACCTGTCGAACTTGAGAAGGTTTTAGCACAGGCAGCAGAAACGTACTTTCCTAAATTAACACTTGTTTATAACTCTTATGGGGATGAGAGAAGTGAGAGATTATTCCCTTTAGTAATGAATTTTGAAAACGCAGTTAGAGAATTTATTATATCTGTAATGCTCAAAAAGTATGGTTCTCGCTGGGAAGATACTCTTGATAGATATATAGAAGATGCTGAACAAAATCTTGAAAAATATAAAATTAAATATGGCTATAAATGGGAAGATAGACTTAGAAAATATAAAGAATGTAAGAGTGAGGCATTAAAGAATAATGAAAATGAAGCTAACTACCAGCAATATAATCCTCTACTTATGCACTGGCTTTATTATGCAGATTTTACAGATTTATCAAAAATGATTAGTATAATTGATGACTTAGAAGGAGGTTATAAGCTATCAAATTCACCTCAATCAATTTTTGTTAATACTGTTAATAAAAACACACGAGATACAATTACGAGAAAAATTAATGACCTCCGTGTATTAAGGAATAGGCTGATGCACGGACGTTATCTAACAGGAGAGAATGAAGAGTTAATTAGATTGATTTGTAAAGAGTTTCAAGAGCTAATTATTCAGCCAGGATATATTAATAACTTTGAAAGTCGTAGGCTAACTGAAGACTAACTAATTGATAGAAGATAATAGATGTTAGTAGAGGAAGAGGTAACATGAAGGAGGGTAGTAAATACCAGCCACTCCTAGACTTTTTGTATAGCAGTGAACAAAATGAAATAATTTTATCATTTGCCGAAATCGAGCGTTTAATAAAAGAGTCCTTACCCAATTCAGCAAAAAGTAAACGGGCATGGTGGAGTAATCGCAGCAAAGGCGCATTACAAGCTTCAGCCTGGATAGAAGCAGGATATCGGGTTGAAAATGTTGATTTTGATCAGCAATGTATTACTTTTCGCCAATTTACTAATAGCGAAGAAGTGCAAATTGTAGATGGGAAAGTGGTATGGAATAGCAAATCAATTAAGGCATTACGTCTCCAAATTGGTTTAACACAGGCAGAATTTGCACAAGAGCTAGGTGTACGTCAGCAAACAGTTAGTGAATGGGAAAATGGAATTTATGAACCGACTCGCTCAAAGTCGAAACATTTAGACTTGGTTGCTAAAACAATCGGATTCAAATACGAGGTAGGAAGTTAGTCATTTAAGCTTTGACATTTACATGGTTAACAGGTATATTGTCAGAATAGCATCTGCTTCTGGCAACTGTCAAGCATGAATATAAAAAACACCGAACCCAAAGCCCTCTTCCTGTCCCCCGACGGCAAAATCTACCCCGACAGCCTAATTTGCACAGGTATCATCCCCGCAGAACTGGACGGAAAACCCTGCCCCTATTCTCAAAACGGTCAATTTCCTGGCATCAAACCCCTAAATTCTGAAGACCCCACATACACCATAGACAAAGGAAAAGCAGGCGACCTTTGCCCCACCTGTGCCAAACAACAACTTGCACACCTGGGACACTGGCAAGGTTACAGAAATCAAAATTTCCCAGAAGAACTGCGATCACTACGCTTATTCAAGTGTCGAATGTGGTTCTGGCTAGTCGTTCCTGGACTGCACGACCATGACCCAACCCAGCTTTTACTGTTTGTAAAATCCTAGCTGAAAAACATCCTCTTGATTTTGCCAACTGGTTGTTACCGGAAACAGTCGAAAAGATCAAAGTCTTAAAAACCGAATTAAGCATTGAACCAATTCGTGCAGATTCCGTTATATTGCTGCAAACAAACAACAGAATCCTACATTTAGAATTTCAAACTAGAACCAAATCAGAAACTCCCATTCCGTTAAGAATGTTAGATTATTTTGTCAGATTAGTTAGACAATATAATCTACCTGTAACTCAAGTGGTGATTTTCTTGCAGGAAACAACTAATGAAATCGCTTTTACCGAGGCTTATATTGATGAAATGACAAATCATCGCTATCGAGTCATCAGAATGTGGGAGCAAGATTCGGCTTTGTTTCTCAATAACCCCGCATTACTTCCCTTAGCACCATTAACAAAAACAAATTCCGCACCAGAATTATTATCCCAGGTTGCCACAGAAATTGCTAAAATTACAGATGTACCAGCCAGACAGAATACTGCTGCTTACACAGAGATTTTAGCAGGTTTGCGATTCGAGAAAAATCTAATTCGTCAATTATTGAGTGAGGATATTATGCAAGAATCTGTAATTTACCAGGATATTTTGCAAAAGGGTGAACAGAAAGGAGAACAAAAAGAAGCTTTTCGTTTTCTGAATCGTCAATTAAATCGGCGGTTTGGGGAAATGGATTCATTTATAGTTGAACGGATTCGTTTATTACCTACTGAACAATTAGAAATATTGGGAGAAGAGTTTTTAGATTTTTCAGGAATATCTGATTTAGTTAATTGGTTAGATACACACCTCCCCAGAATTTTATAAGGTTTTTTCCAGATTCTCGATTTTTTGAAAAAGTCGGGAATCTAATTTTTGATTTGCTTTGGGACATTAGTAAAATCACTTAATCATTAATGTTACCCATGTAATTCTAAGTAAATACTAACAAGCGAAATTAAGTGAAATTAAATATACTAATTCTCTTGATTTTAGAAAAAGTAGATTTTCTTATGCTTTTTTGAGAATTTTAAATTTTTAAGTATTGCAATCTGATAAAATTTGTAAGGTTTCTATAAGCTCTGAGCAATGGGATCGACTGGTGTAAGGATCGCAATTGACGCAATGGGGGGAGATCATGCACCCACTGAAATCGTCGCCGGCGCACTGCGGGCGCGAGAGGAATTAGGTGTAAAAATATTACTGGTTGGAGATCCCCAACAAATTGAGGCTATAATGCCGCCAAAGACAACTATGGCGGATTTGGAGATTGTTCCTGCCGAGGAAGCGATCGCTATGGATGAAGATCCTCTCAACGCAGTTAGACGCAAGCGGAAATCTTCCATCAACATAGCGATGGATTTAGTCAAAAATCAACAGGCAGATGCTGTATTTTCTGCTGGACACTCTGGGGCAGCTATGGCATCAGCTTTGCTGCGATTAGGCAGATTACCGGGAATTGACCGCCCAGCAATTGGCACAGTATTCCCCACCATCAAAGCCGGCAAGCCAGTAATGATTCTGGATGTTGGTGCTAATGTAGACTGTCGCCCTAAATTTTTAGAGCAGTTTGCAGTTATGGGTTCAATTTACAGTCAGTATGTTTTGGGAACCGACAATCCCAAGATAGGTTTATTGAATATTGGCGAAGAAGATACTAAAGGTAACGAAGTAGCTCTCCGCGCCCACCAATTGTTACGGAAAAATACTCAAATTAATTTTACTGGTAATGCTGAAGGGCGGGATGTATTATCTGGTGAATTTGATGTGATTGTTTGCGACGGCTTTGTGGGTAATATTTTATTAAAATTTGCCGAAGCAGTTGGGGGCGTAATTCTACAAATTCTTCGAGAAGAACTACCCCAAGGGATACACGGTCAAATCGGTACAGCGATTTTAAAACCTAATCTGAAGCGCGTTAAACAACGCATGGATCATGCTGAACACGGAGGAGCTTTGCTTCTGGGTGTCAGCGGTATTTGTTTTATTGGTCATGGTAGTTCCCAAGCACCATCTATTTTTAGTGCCATTCGCATGGCTAAAGAAGCCGTAGATAATCAGGTACTAGAAAGACTCCAATCCCAATATCAAATTCTCCAAAATGAAAGTAGTTAGTACCGCCGGGCGTTCGTTAAAAGTCAAAAGTCAAAAGTCAAAAGTAATAGGTCGTCAGCTTTTGGGGATTGACAATGGCTATTTTATTTTACGCCGTGCTGTATTAGCCCATTCTTTTCTCTATTGAGATGAGGATACAACAGCTATTTGTCATTTGTCATCCAATTTTAGATTGGGGATTTTAGATTCATAAATACTTTTATAAATCTGAAATTCTTGATCTCGAATCTAAAATTGGGATTGTCATTGGTACTCGTTATTAATGCTTACAAACAAGACAACTGACAATTTACAAATGACACTTGACAATTGAGGAAAAAAGAAGTGCCAAATTTTTTCAACAGTGGTATAGCGATTACAGGTAGTGGTTCAGCAGTCCCAGCAGCTTGTTTACATAACCAAGAATTAACTCAACTGGTAGAAACATCAGATGAGTGGATTGCCTCAAGAACAGGAATTCGTCAAAGACGGTTAGCATTGCCCCCCGATTCACTGACATCATTAGCCACTGCGGCTGGTCAACAGGCTATTACTGCCGCCGGCATCGCAGCAGCAGACATAGATTTAATTTTATTAGCCACATCCACTCCTGATGACCTGTTTGGAAGTGCTTGCCGTGTTCAAGGTGAATTAGGTGCTACCAAAGCAGTTGCCTTTGACTTAACTGCTGCCTGTTCTGGCTTTGTCTTTGGTTTAGTCACAGCCGCCCAATACCTCAGAACAGGCGTTTATCAAAATGTACTCTTAATTGGGGCTGATATCCTCTCTCGGTGGGTAGATTGGCAAGATAGACGCAGTTGTGTGTTATTTGGTGATGGGGCTGGGGCGGTGGTATTACAGGCTAATAAAAGCGATCGCCTATTAGGATTTTGCCTCAAAAGCGACGGTTCTCAAAACAATTGTCTCAACCTAGCCTATAACGCCTCTAGCACAGAATTAGCGCCAGATGTTCACGTATCTACAGGCAAATATCATCCCATTACCATGAACGGTAAAGAAGTCTACCGCTTCGCTGTGCAAAAAGTTCCAGAAGTGATAGACAAAGCCCTATTTGCAGCTAATCTCAAAGTTGAAAATATAGATTGGTTAGTATTACATCAAGCAAATCAAAGGATTATCAATTCCGTTGCTGAACGCTTAGAGATTCCCGAACATAAAATTATCAGCAATGTCGCCGACTATGGTAACACCTCCGCTGCATCTATCCCCCTGGCTTTAGATGAAGCAGTGCGAGCCGGGAAAATTAAACCTAATGATATCATTGCCACATCTGGTTTTGGCGCAGGTCTTTCCTGGGGGGCAGCCATTTTTCAATGGGGAAGATAGATAATTCAAAAGTCAAAAGTCAAAAGTCAAAAGTAGAAAATTAATACTAATAATCAATGACAACTGGCAACTGACAACTAACAACTGACAACTGACCACCGACTAATAACAAATGACTAAAACTGCATGGGTGTTTCCCGGACAAGGTTCTCAAGCATTGGGAATGGGAATAGACTTGTTAACTCTACCATCTGCCAAAGAAAAATTTATTCAAGCTGAGGCAATTTTGGGTTGGTCTGTAATAGATATATGTCAAAGTGATATTGACACTTTATCAAGAACACTTTATACCCAGCCTAGTTTATATGTAATCGAAAGTATTATTGCTGATATTTTGCGGGAAAAAGGACAGCAACCAGACGTAGTTACAGGGCATAGTTTAGGCGAATATATAGCCCTTTATGTGGCTGGTGTCTTTGAATGGTCGGCTGGATTACACTTGGTAAAACGACGGGCAGAATTAATGGATAGTGCTGCTGGGGGAATGATGGCAGCATTAATGAACTTTGACCGAGAAGAATTAGAAAAAGTTATTAGCGCCACACCTGATGTAGTTTTAGCAAATGATAACAGTCCTCTCCAAGTTGTTATTTCTGGAACTCCAGATGCTGTACAGACTGTCATTTCACAAGTTAAAGCTAAACGGGCTATCCCTTTAAAGGTTTCTGGTGCATTTCATTCCCATTTAGTGAAAGCAGCCGCAATGGAATTTCAAGAAGTTCTCGATTCAGTTATTTTTCAGTCAGCAAATGTTCCAGTTTTATCTAATGTAGATCCAGTTCCAGCTATGGAAGCGGAAACTTTAAAACAGCGTCTTTCTCAACAAATGACTGGTTCTGTCCGCTGGCGAGAAATTTGTTTGCAATTAGTAGAAGATGGCATTGAGAAAGTTGTAGAAATTGGTCCTGGAAACGTATTAACTGGGTTAGTTAAACGAACTACACCTAGTTTAATTTTACAAAATATTCGTAATGCTGCTGAGTTACCTGAATAGGTGAAGAAAACACCAAATTGCTACAAAAGTCTGGAATTGATGAATTTTTCTCTCCTCATTGGTTGCCCTTTGTAAATTTGCAACCTTTAGACTTTACGTCGGATGAAATATTTTCGCAAAGTCTTAATCAACCTGCAAACAAAACTAAAAATATTCATGAATACACTTGAACAAAAAGCTTGGATGACGCAAGCTGAGTATGCTAAAAAGTTGCGTCCTTTACTGCCGCCAGAAGCATTTTTACCTGATATCAATAAACTCTGGATTCTCTTAATTAATCTAGCAATTATGATTTTAGGTTGGGGAATTGCCAATCATCTTGATGACTGGAATTGGTATTTTCTTTGGCTGTATTTACCATTAGCATTAGTGATGGCTAATAGTGTGATTGTTTTGCTCTTTAGTACCCACGATTTGCTTCATAGCCGCACAGTTACGAATCCTTGGTTGAGACAAATAATTAGCTTATTGGGATTCACAATGTTATGGATGCCGCCAACTTTATGGAAAGCAGTACACAATCGAGAACACCATAATAAAACAAATTCTTTGAAAGATCCAGATCGTAATTATTTAGATAATCAACCTAAAAATTGGGGTAAATGGATTCAGAATGCTTTTGTGCCGTCATCTGAGGTAAATCCTATTTTATTGTTTATAGGAATGAGTCATGCTTGGGGCGTTCACACATTTCGGAATTTGACCTCAGTTTTATTATTCAATAATGGTAAGTCTAAGTATCCTGTAGTGGCTTTTACAGTTAGTGGGAAAGAACAACGGGCGATCGCTGTAGAATTACTCATGATTATCGCCATTCATGCTACCATCTTAAGTTACCTGGAGTTCCACCCCATTAAACTACTTCTTAGCTACTTCTTGCCTATTTGGATAGGCTATGCGGGGCTGATATTTTATATCTATACCAATCATATGTTGTGCCGCATGACCAATGTAAATGATCCTCTCATTAATAGTCTCTCTATTCGAGTTCCGAAACTATTTGATGTCTTACATTTAAACTTTTCTTACCATACAGAACATCACATTTTCCCCGGCATAAATTCAGATTATGCGCCAATGGTGCAAGAACTATTACAAACATATTACCCTGAAAGATTTAACTTATTAAATGCGGGAAAAGCCTGGGAATTAATGATGGAAACACCCAGACATTACAAAAATGATCATACTTTCACAGATTGGTCTGGAAATAAATTTGTAACCTGTCCAATCTTAGGGATAAATCTCAGCGATCTATAGTCAAATTTAATCAGCACCTATGGAGAAGTAATGTAGAGACTTTCCCCGTCAACTCGATTACATCTCCATCCAAAGACGTTCTAATTGTCTTTGCCAAGCTGCTAAAACTTGTTCTCGTCCCTGGGCATTTTGGTCAATATCTCCTAATAATCCTTCGGCATAAAAACGGTCTAGATTTTGCATAGTGGCTTCTAAAGATTGTCCCTGTTGTTTTGCGGCTTTAATAATTTCGCGGATACGAGTTTCTAGCAAATTATTGAAAACATCATTAACACCAGCTTGATATAATGAAATCAGACGAGCGATCGCATTAGCAAAATCTCCATTAGTCAAAGTGCCACTATTATGCTGAAATACTCCCCAAATTACATCATCATAAACGGCATATCGTGTTTCCTGAGTATCATCAAAATTAGCCTCTAGAAACTGTGTCATAAAGGCTGCGGCTTCTTGTAAAGGCATAATTGGCAATAATATCCGCAACCAGGTATTATCTTCTGAAAGCAGCACCAACAACCGAAAATCAGCAGTTTCTACTTGCCAAGAACCGGGGGCAATAGATTTTACAACTTCAGCAGTGAATAACTCTGTTAACGTACCCGCTATGTCTTCCGGTGTCATAATTATCTTTGAACTTTATCATCTAGAGTAACGCTTTTTGGCATAGGACTTACCCAAGTTTCACACTAAAAATCTGTTGTCGGGTGCTAATCTTAGCACTATTGACTTTTAGACTCAGTTGGTGATGTAGTCGCAGGTTCTAGTGGTGCGGGAGATTCTGCTGGTGGTGAATCAGCAGACTTTTGACGACGACGGAGGACTTCTGTTAAGCGTCTCTGACTTTTTTGTATTCTTTCGGTTCTACCTTCGTCCGATTGATTACTCGTGTCAGATTTTACGGGCTGAACTGAACGGCGACGGGCTGGAGATTCTTCTGTTTGCTTGGGTTGTTCAGGTTCAATAGACTGACGGGGTAGTGAAACTGGTTTACTTTTGGAGGGTGCAGATTCTTGTCTCTGTCTAGTTATATTTTCGGATGGAATATCGGTAATAATAACATTCGTTTTTCTGCGATTGCGTTGACGTGATTCTATCGAAGTGGAAGCAGCAGCTTCTTGTTCCGGTTTTTTATTAATGGCTTCTCGCTGTTTTTCTATTTGGCGTTCTTGAAGTTTACGGTGACGCTGTGATCCTTTAATAGCAAAGTTAACCGAGGCTCTTACTCCTTCTCTTCCTGCTTCTGTGGGCGTTAATTTCCACTCTTGAGCAGCTTTTTGAGCGGCTTCATCTAGTTCACTATCACCACTGGAACGGATTAACCGCACTCTCGTAACATTACCTTTATTATCAGTATCAATAGCAACTTCTGGATTTCCTTCTGCGCCCCGCCGTCTGGCTCTCTCTGGATACTTAATTTGACACTTTAGACAATCCGCACGATTCAATTTAGAACTGTTTTCGATGGGAGGATTGGGTGCGGTAGCTACTGGTGTATTCTCTGACTTGGCTGTGTTTCCCACACCATTACCAGAACTGTTTCCTACACCATTACCAGAACTGTTTCCCACCCCATTACCAGAACTGTTTCCCACGCCATTACCAGAATTGTTTCCCACACCATTACCGGAATCTTTACCTAAAATATTTCTCCAGCGATGATTACCTAAATTATTTAAAATATTTCTATTCTGCGAAACTGGTATAGAGGTTGTGGAGTTGCTGGGGATATTATTAGAACTAATATTAGGTTGAAGTTCTGACTTTAATAATGGGATTTCCGTAGGTTTTGTTTCCGCTTGAGGTTCAGTAGATGCTAGGGTATTTGAAGTTTCATCTAATTTTTGGATTGGTTTGGTTTCTGTTGGGATTGTCGGTTCAGGAGTTGTATTTTCTATAGAGTTATTTTTTAGAGAATTTGGGATGATTGCACTTTTAGGAGGCGTGAGTATTGGGGATTGTTTATTAATCAGGTTATTAGTGGTTTTTGGTTGGGGCTGTTTGCTTACAGGGGCAACAGAAGACTTGATTTTACTAATGGTTGTTTTTGTTGGTATAGAAACTTCGCCGCCTTCATTTCCACCACCAGGATTTATTTCTGCTAGGGATTTGATCTCTACTGGTGGTTGGATTATTTTCTGAGGGAGAGTTTCCAAAATTGTTACTTCAATTGGTTCATTTGTAACTTCAGGTACTTTGAAGAAAAACTTATTAATAGCTAAAGCCAATAGTCCGATATGTAATGCTAGTGAGCCAATAAAACTAAAGATCAGGAAAGTCTTTAAGGCTTCAGCCTCTTTTTCGCGCTGTTCTATAGTAATGCCTGATAAACTCATATTTTA
Organism: Dolichospermum sp. LEGE 00246; assembly: GCF_015207865.1. Classification (NCBI taxonomy): domain Bacteria; kingdom Bacillati; phylum Cyanobacteriota; class Cyanophyceae; order Nostocales; family Aphanizomenonaceae; genus Dolichospermum; species Dolichospermum sp. LEGE 00246. Next base: position 22,004 of record NZ_JADEWA010000002.1, on the reverse strand, counting down.
TGATTAGTTATGGATGATTAGTTATGAATAACATAACAGTTATTAAGTAGTGAGACAGAATTAATTACACAATGTTATTGCGTTAGCGCAGCGTGGCGTTAGCCATATGGAACGAAGTGAAATGAAATGAAGCAATCGCCAGGGTTGTGATTGCTTCCCTTCGCTCGCAATGACTGTAAATATTTTTGTCCAATTACTTATGCTCAATGCAATACAATCTAGGGCGGGGTTTTCCCGCCCCTAGATGCTTTGCGGGTTGCTGACTGTATCTCACAAAGAGTGAATACTGCTATAACTATAGGAATAATAAGCGAAAAGCCCCGCACATTGTTAAGCCATCAAGTTAGATGTAACTTTACTTTTCCCAGCCATTATCAGCTTGTTGTAGGACATAAGCAGCTACATTTTCTATTTGATCTGGTTTTAATTTATTACCAAAAGCTGGCATTGCGCCTTGACCTTTAGTAACTTGAGCAATAATTTTCTCAGCCGAGTACATATCGTACTTTACCAAAGCCTCTTTCTTCAAGGTTTTAGCTCGATTAACTAAATTTCCGCCGCCAAGGTGACACTGAGCGCAATTAGCCTTAAATATTTCGGCTCCATTAGCAGCGTCCGCGGCCAAAGCGGGACTACTGAAGGCAAAGGTGAAGGTAGCTATGCCTAGTAATAATATCGAGACGATCTTTTTCATCTGGTGTTCTCTCTACGACAATGGCTGAATCCGTGCAAATATCCTCTATAATTTTCATTTGATTTTGTGGGATTAGTCAAAAGACAAGCTGTCAAACTTGGTTCTCAATTATGGGAAATTGGCGATTAATTGATTGATAGCTTCAGGGTTTAGGCTGGAGGTAAATTTATGTGAATTTAAATTTACGATTAACAAAAAGAAATTAATAATGAAGGATAAAAGGAAAGGTAAACTTTTCGGATTCCTTCTTGATCTTTTAAACTTCATTTTTGATTGGCTAATCCTGAAATACCCTTTTCAGTGACACGACAAATCCGCCAATCATCTAAAATATCCGCGCCCATGTTCCTGTAGAATGCTTGGGCTGACACATTCCAATCTAAAACGCTCCACTCTAAGCGCCCACAATCCCTTTCTAAGGCTATTTGAGCTACCTTTGCCAAAAGTGCTTTACCAATACCTTGGCGGCGATATTCTGGCAAAACAAAGATATCTTCGAGGTAAAGTCCTGGCTTGGTGAGAAATGTTGAATAATTATGAAAAAATATGGCAAAACCTACAGCTTGACCTTGGGATTCAGCTAAGATTGCGTCTACATATTTTGGTGAACCAAATAAATGATCTTTGAGGGCTTCAGCATTACCAATCACAGCATCGGATAGTTTTTCATATTTTGCAAGTCCTTGAATTAATGCAAATAGGGTATGAGCATCACTGGGTTGGGCAAAACGGATGATTAAATTAGTCATTAGTCATTGGTTATTGGTCATTGGTCATTGGTCATTAGTCATTGGTCATTGGTAAAACAACTGACTAATGACTAATGACTAACAACTTATACTAACCAGCCTTTTAACCGTTTGGCTATGTGGGGGCGACGTAACTTTCGCATGGCTTTACTTTGGATTTGGCGAACTCGTTCACGGGAAAGGTTAAACATATTACCTACCTCTTCTAGGGTGCAGGGTTCGCTGCTGGTGAGTCCATAGCGGAGAGAAATGACATCTTTTTCCCTGGGGGTAAGTACGTCTCCTAGAACTTCCCAAATTTCCTGACGCATCATGTTTTCGTTCATTTTTGCTTCGGGAGACTGGTTATCTTCATCTTCTAGCAAGTCCATTAATTCTGTGTCTTCTTCTTTACCGACACGGTGGTTAAGGGAAAGTGCTTGTCGTCGAAGTTGTTGAAGTTGACGCAGTTGGTGAACCGTAATTTCCAAAGATTCAGCCATTTCGGCTTCCGTTGGGTTACGAGAGAGTTTTTGTTTAAGTTCCCGTTGTGCTTTTTTTAGTTTATTAAGTTTCTCAACAATATGGATTGGTAAGCGAATAGTTCGGGCATCATTAGCGATCGCTCTCGTAATTGCTTGTCTAATCCACCAATAAGCATAAGTAGAAAACTTATATCCTTTATCGGGATCAAATTTTTCAGAAGCGCGGTTTAAACCCATTGCTCCTTCCTGAATCAAATCGAGAAAAGGGACACCACGATTTAAATATCGTTTAGCAATAGAGACAACTAACCGGAGATTGGAGCGAATCATTTTTCGCTTGGCGACTCTACCCTGATACAAGCGGCTGTCCAGTTGTTTTTCTGTCATTTCCAATTGCGAAGCCACCTGAACCTTGCTAGGGTACGCTCCTAGTTCCAATTCTAAAGCCGCTTGCAATTCTTTGACTTCTTCCAAAAATCTGACTCGTCTGGCTAATTCCACTTCTTCATCAGGTTTGAGTAGTGGATAACGTGCCATTTCCTTAAAAAATGCGCCTACAGCATCATCATTTTCGGTTTTATTATATCCCGAAGGACGGGCTGCGGCCATGTCATCGCCATTGCGTTCTTCTGATTCCAAGTTTTCGACAATTGCAGTATCTTCATATACTACTTGATCTAAACTCTCAATTGTTGGTTCTTCATGATCAGTAATATTCTCTAGTATTTCCATTGTTCCCAATTCAGCAAGATTCATAGTTTCCTTTAGGGATGGTTGCTTTGTTTGGTACATAATTTAATCACAACAGCCTGTTTCAGACTGGGTAGTTTTCCCTTCAGGACAAATACACCCTTTTTCTCTAGCAAAAGACTCCCTTTTTGATCATTCCTTATCTGGAAGGTAAATCAGTATTTGTCCATTATTTTTGGTTATGGCTAGATACAACCCATGATCATTACTGGTTTTAGCACCCACAAAAAACTATCTTTTTTGGAAGATATATCGGCATATTCTTCGTTCTTTTCTTAATTAGCAAATATGTCAACCCTCCTGATCATCACTTTAACAAATATCCAAAATGTAGATAAACACTCCTATATATCCATCCTAAATGATCTGTGAAAAAATCTATTGCTTGTTGCCTGTTGTCTGTTTAGCACCTCCATGAATAAGCCAGGAAAGCTATATATTAAATTTTTGTGTATTTTTTGCAAAGTTTCTATGTTTGTTCGGGGTAGACGATGAGAGTAATTGGATAAATCGCCATGTTGTTACTAGATTTATTTGTTCCTACGAAAATTTACTAAATAATCCAAAATACAAAAATAGAAACTTACAATCCGGACAATATTTATCGTTTAAAAGCATCGCATATTGAAAAAATATTTAATATCTATCAATGGGTGGAAAAGCTCTATGCCTGATTTCGTAGTTCAAAATGAGTTTTAATTAATAACACAATTACGTAAGAAGTTAGAAATAATAATTCAACACTTAATTCGCTAATAGTACAGGTATAGCATGGGTATTTAAGAGTTGGAATACTTATTAGACAAGAATTTGTCTAAAAGTTTTATCTCCGATTTATTCTATATGTTGAATCCTGACTTCATTGCCTATTACTCATAATTACCCATTCTCTGAATGTATTTCTCAAGATAGGGTTGGTAGATTGAGGACACAAGTATGTAAATCAATTTTCAACTATTTATTACTCGGATACTAGAAGATAATTTGTCTGGTAGATTACATAAATTCCAGATTATCAAGTATTATGTGTAATTGAAGTATTGTAAAATACTATTTACATCAGGTAAAACCAAAGGATATAGTTAAGTAAGATTGAATAGAATTAACCAAGTCTGTAAATAAAATATTTGTTTATAAATTGAGAAGTTATGTATAGTATTGGCGTAAATTCATCGGTTATAACCGTATCTGAACCAGAAGGATTATATCAATCTCAAACAAAGTTGTCTCAATGGGTTGAAGTGCTTGTAGATTGTCCAGGATGTTCAGATTTATTTACCTATAAAATACCGGAACAGTTAGAAATCAAACCAGGGGATATTTTAAGTGTTCCTTTTGGTGCAACACAGGTAGGTGCGATCGCTATTCGCTTATTAACTCAACCTAATCTAGATATTCCCTTAGAAAAAATTCGAGAAGTTGAAGATGTGGTTAGTGAAGGGTTTTTTCCTGCTGGCTATTGGATATTACTTAATCGAGTTGCAGCTTATTACTATACACCTCTAATTCAAGTTATTCGCGTCGCATTACCACCAGGATTATTAGGAAGATCACAACGTCGTCTGCGGTTAACTCCCTTGGGTAGAGAAAATCTTTCTATTTACATTAGCCCTACAGCCCAGCAAGTAATCACACTTTTACAAAAAACGCCAACAGCAGACTATAGTTATCACTACATTCAACAAAAAGTTAAAGCTGCATATAGAGGTATTCGGGAATTAATTCGTTTGGGATTAGCAGAAAACTATTTAGAACCGCCACGACTCACCCAACCTAAATTACAAAAAGCTGTCACACTTCTGGATAATCATGATGACGATTTAACAACCCGTCAAAAAGAAATTGTCGAAGTTTTACGCCGACAAGGCGGGGAAATGTGGCAAAGTGAATTATTGCAACTTTGCGCTACTAGCACGTCTACGCTGAAAGCCTTAGTAGATAAAGGCTATATAGTCATTGAAGACAGAGAAATATTACGCCAAGAACAAGGACCCACAGTAGCTGGAGATTGGGCTAAATCCTTAACACCAGCCCAAAATAACGCCTTAGAAACAATTAATTCCTTAACTGGATTTACTCAAGTATTGTTACATGGGGTGACAGGTTCAGGAAAAACAGAAGTATATTTACAAGCCATATCACCATTACTCGCACAAGGAAAATCCGCTCTTGTTTTAGTTCCCGAAATCGGACTCACCCCCCAACTCACAGACAGATTCCGCGCCAGATTTGGAAACAAAGTCCACGTTTATCACAGCGCCCTTTCCGACGGTGAACGTTACGACACTTGGCGACAAATGCTCACAGGAGAGCCACAAATCATCATTGGGACTCGCAGTGCCATTTTCGCCCCTTTGCCCAATCTAGGCTTAATTATCCTGGACGAAGAACACGATAGCAGCTTTAAACAAGATTCCCCCATTCCTACTTACCACGCCCGCACTGTCGCTCAATGGCGAGCCGAATTAGAACATTGTCCCCTCATTTTAGGTTCTGCAACTCCTTCTTTAGAAAGTTGGGTAAGTAGAAATCATCAATATTTATCATTACCAGAACGGATTAACTCCCGTCCATTACCACCTGTGGAAATTGTGGATATGCGTCAAGAGTTAAAAGAGGGAAATCGGTCTATTTTTAGTAGAAAGTTGCAAAATGCACTGCAACAATTGGAAGAAAGACAACAACAGGGAATATTATTTATTCACCGGCGGGGACATAGTACCTTTGTGTCTTGTCGCAGTTGTGGTTATGTATTGGAATGTCCCCATTGTGATGTTTCCCTAGCTTATCATCATGTGGAAGCGGGAGCGCCAGAATTATTGCGCTGTCATTATTGTAATTATGGGCGTTTACATCCTCCCCATTGTCCTGAATGTAGTTCCCCTTATTTGAAATTTTTCGGTAGCGGTACTCAACGGGTAGCACAGGAATTAACTAAACAATTTCCCAATTTGAAAATAATTCGCTTTGATAGCGATACAACTACAAAGAAAGGTTCGCACCGTGAACTCCTAACTAGATTTGCTAACGGTGAAGCGCATTTATTAGTGGGAACACAAATGCTAACTAAAGGGTTAGATTTACCCCAAGTTACCCTTGTGGGTGTCGTCGCTGCGGATGGATTATTGCATTTATCTGATTATCGCGCCAATGAACGCACATTTCAAACTCTGACTCAAGTTGCAGGAAGGGCGGGAAGAGGGGATGATCCAGGTAGGGTAATTGTCCAAACCTATACCCCAGAACATCCGATTATTGAAGCGGTACAAAAACATGATTATCAATCTTTTTGTGATGCAGAGTTAGCACAAAGACAAGCTCTGAATTATCCTCCCTATGGGAGATTAATTTTATTGCGGTTAAGTAGTTTAGATCCGATTCAAGTCCAAAATACAGCCCAAATCATTGCTACATTTTTAAACGATAAGGAAGGGTTTGAGATATTAGGACCCGCACCTGCTAGTATTTTACGAGTAGCTAACCGTTATCGCTGGCAAATATTACTCAAGTTTGCTCCTGATGCTTTACCTAATTTACCAGATTGGCCAGAAGTGCGATCGCTCATCCCCACTTCCGTGAGTTTAACAATTGATGTAGATCCCATTAATATTATGTAGTCGGGGAAAATAAATTATTGTCAGAATCAGGATTGACGGGTTGTTATCCAAATATTATGGCAAATTTGGGTTGTTTAGCGATCGCTGTTTAAATTAGTGGATACTACCGGAGCGATCGCTGCTATTATGGCTATTTATTGGTAATTTTTCAGCCAAGTTTCTAAATCTGTAATTGAAGTAAAGTCTAATAAAGCCTCTCCTAATTCCTCAAGTTTCTCCACAGATAATTGCTGAACTTTTTGAACTAATAATGAATCAATTTCCCCAATTCGGCGATTTAAGAGACGGATAATTAGACGTTGTTCTTTTTCTAGTCCTTCTTGTAATCCTTCTTGTAATCCTTCTTGTTTTGCCAGTTCTCGGTCTTGTTGGTAAAGTGGTGCTAATCGCATAATCAACTCCTGATCTTCTGTTTGTGAACTTTGATTGATTTTTAAGTTTTTCTGGAGGTTGTAGAGAGTTAGTTATACAATTTCAGCCAAGTTTCTAAATCTGTAACTGAGGTAAAATCTAACAAAGCTTCTCCTAATTCTTCAAGTTTTTCAACAGGTAATTCTTGGACTTTTTGAATTAGTGATGAATCAATTTCACCAATTCGACGGGTTAGTTGGCGGATAATTAGATATTGTTCCTGTTGTAATCCTCGTTGTAATCCCTCATGTAATCCTTCTTGTTTTGCCAGTTCTCGGTCTTGTTGGTAAAGTGGTGCTAATCGCATAATCAACTCCTGATCTTCTGTTTGTGAACTTTGATTGATTTTTAAGTTTTTCTGGAGGTTGTAGAGTAGTTCTAAGGTGATTTTGACGTAAGGTTGATTTAATGGTAATGCAGCTAATTCATCAATTGCTCGTTTTTGGACTGTACCTCTACCTAAAAGTCTTAACCATAGTGTTTCTTGAGTTTGGGGTAATTGATGAATAACAACAATTGCGGTGTGTAAGGATTTTGTTGGGTAAATTGTCAGAATCAGGATATCCAGGATTAAAGGATGAACAGGATGAAAACCAGAGATTTTATCACCAATCATCAATTACTTTAAAGATATCTTAGATGCTGCCAGATCCCCGACTTCTTTAAGAAGTCGGGGATCTATTCTATGCTATTATCTACTTGACTAAATCTAAAGTTTTCTGTATTATGGACGAAGCACTCATCAAGCATCCGAAAATCTAAAAAAATATTTTTTATCGCTCCACTCCGTTACGCTAGGGAAGGGAAAAATAAAGAGCGCAAAGCGCAAAAGAGCAAGAGTGCAAAGGGCTACTAAGTCCTCGCCGCACCACTACATACAACCCGAAAACCAATATTGTAGCTGTCGTAGACGAGGTAGTAGCCGTAGCGATAAGCAGAACGGCAATAGACAGGATTGTTGCGCCACGAACCACCGCGCAGCAGTCTAGACTCACTGTTTTTATCTAGCCAGGCGCTACCATCAGCGGGAGCATTTATATAATTTTTGTGCCACTCATCTTCGCACCATTCCCATACATTACCACACATATCGTATAAACCGCAAGGGTTAGCAGGAAATTTTCCTACTTCTGTGGTTTTTCCTCGATATTCTCCTTTTGCACCACCACCATAGGTGTAGTTACCATCATAATTTGCTAACCCTGTGGAAATTGTTTCCCCAAAATAAAAGGGTGTAGTAGTTCCTCCACGACAAGCATATTCCCATTCGGCTTCACTAGGTAAGCGATAGGTTTGATTTGTCTTGAGGGAGAGTCTGGCGCAAAATTCTTGAGTATGATTCCACGATACACGCTCAACTGGCAGATTGTTGGTGAGCGAAGTCGAACCATCACCTTCAAACCTCGATGGATCAGATTCTAAATCAATCTTAACCTTGGGTAAAGCAGCTACAAGTCGCCATTGTTTTTGAGTGACTGGATATTTACCCATGAAAAACGAGGGAACGGTAACTTGATGCTGTGGACTTTCTGAAGAAATTGGGCTTTCGTCACTTTCTGGAGAACCCATTAAAAAAGTTCCTCCAGGAATATGTACCATTTCCAGAAATACACCATTTCCTAAATCTTGGGTAAAATACTCGGCACTTTTGGTAATGCGGTTAATTCCTGTACCATTCTTATTTATCTGAGCAGTTTCAAACTGGAAAGTTTTTAACTGCAATCGTAATTGTTCGGCTACTTCTGCTTCTCGCTGACGTTGCAATCTTTCTGCTTCTTGCTGCAATCTTAGTTGTTCGGCTGCTTCTGCCTCTCGCTGGCGGTGCAATCTTTCTGCTTCTTGCTGCAATCGTAATTGTGATAATGCTTTTGCTTGTTGCTGAAGTTGCAATGCTTCCTCTTCTTGCTGCTTTTGTATCTGAAGCTGTTTTTGATATTTTGCCTCTTTAAAAGATGTAATTTCTAACTCAATTGATGCTACATCCTCATCTCTCAACCCTAAAACATCTTGTTGATAATCTTTAAGTATATTTAAAATATGTTCATCTAGAGGATATTTTTGCTCAACAGCTTTAGCAAAAGCTTGTTTGTAACTTTGCAAATTTGCTAAACGTTTACGAAAAGGTTCTAAAACTTCCGTTTCTATTTCCTCGGCTTTTGTATCTGTGATTCCCAGAGTTTTCCGTTTTGGCGTTAAGACTAAAAAAGCAAATTCACTTAGTTCACCATTTTGGGCATATTGTTCAACCAATTTGCGATACTCTACTTCTGGATTTCTGGGAGCATAAGCCAATAAAATGTTGTATCCTTCCTTATCTAGAATGATATCTGGTGTCATGTTAGGCTTCACCGCTTGGACTTTGGCTTTAGCGTAAGTGTGTAGTTCCTGAACATGAATATTGCCATCGTTATCTGTATCTGCTGCACCTGTCTCGATTCCCTCAACTAAATATTGAGTATAGAGGGAAAGTGTTGCCCCTTCTTGTGCAAAGGAAGTTTGAGTTGCACCAGAAGATGTAAGCACAACTCGACCTTCCGCGCCTAACTGCTTTTTGATATCTATACCAATACTTTTTGTATGCCAACCATTAGAAAAAGCACCACTGTAACAAGCATCTAAAATTAAAATTTGCCGTTTAGAATAACAATTTTTTGATTGTGTTTGAATAAAATTTGCGTCTACAGCGGTGGCTTCAAAGTCATCTTTTGCTGTGTTGCGAGTTGCTAAATAGAGATGATTGTCATCATTAGTAATCCCATGTCCAGAAAAAAAGAATAATAATAAATCCTCTTTACTTGCATTCCTAAATAGCTTTTGAATTGCTATTCTCATAGCTACTGAATCAGGATTCAGCAGCCGTTCTACCTGTGCAAAGTTTCCCAAATTGGGGTTTTGCAAAACTCGTTCCATAGCTTTGACATCATTGAGTGCAGATAATAAAGGTGGGATACCTGCACCATACTCACTCACTCCAATCAGTAAGGCTATTTTTTTAGCCATTGTCACCACCCATTGCGGTTAATAGGTCTTTGGCTATTTTTTCGCTTTCTAGCAGTTCTTGGCGGCTTTTGGCTTTGATACTGACTTCTTTATCACCGACTTTGACAGTAATTTCTATGGGTTTGTCTCCCAAGCGATCGCCCAAAAAGGCTAAAAATGTTTTAATATTTTTTATACTGACTTGTGCTGTCAGCACTCCGATCAAAGTTGCAAAACCTGGCTTACTTCCTGCTTCTGGGTTAAAATCTTCAGCACGGTCTGCTTTTTCCACTTCATCCGAATCCCGCAATTCCCGCAGCAGCTTACTTGCTATTTTTAGCCGTCTCTCATCATCTAATTCTGGGTCATCAATAGCAAAAGTAAACTGAATTGTGCAATTATCTGTCATATTCACCCCCAGAGTCTTAATTATATTTTTAATACTAAACTATACAGTCAATTTAACAAAAAACGGGCGGTTAGAAACCGCATCTACACAAACAAAACCTGCCTTCGCAGGTTAAAAATCTTAATTTAACCTTAGTCCGCGCAGGCGGACTTCGTTTGTATAGCCGCGTTCGCGTAGCGTGGCGAAGCCATATTCTATTCGCCAGGATTTAATTTTCAATTCCCCGCTTTCAACTTCCCATAGGCATAACGGGTTAAACTGCCTTCATTAAGATTATTCCAAGCATACATCCGATCTCTAAAGGGTTTCCACTGTTCATAAACGGCTTTAAAATCAGCATCTTTAGCCGCAAATTCATCATATAAAGCAAAAGAGGCTTTTTCCGCTGCTTCCAAAATTTCTTGACTATAAGCACGCAGTTGAACCCCGGTTTTTAATAGTTTCTCTAATGCTTCACTATTGCGGGTATCATAACGAGCTAACATTGTTGTATTCGACTGATATGCAGCGGTTTCTAAAGCTGCTTGGTATTGAGGTGGTAACTTTTTCCATTCGTCCAAATTAACTTGTACTTCTAAAGTTGGACCTGGTTCCCACCAACCTGGATAATAATAAAATTTAGCGACTTTATTTAAACCCAATTTTTCATCATCATAGGGTCCCACCCACTCAGCCGCATCAATAGCACCTGTTTGTAGCGCTTGGAAAATTTCCCCACCAGGAAGAGTCTGTACAGTTACTCCCAGTTTAGCCATAACTTGCCCCCCTAAACCGGGAATCCGCATTTTTAAGCCCTTGAGATCATTAAGTGTTTTGACTTCATTGCGAAACCATCCCCCCATTTGTGTCCCCGTATTTCCCGCAGGAAATTGAATCACATTAAATTTACTGGCGTAAATTTCCCGCAGTTTGGTTAAACCTCCGCCTTCATATAACCAAGCGTTTTGTTGTTGGGCATTGAGTCCAAATGGTACTGATGTACCAAATCCTAAAGCCGGACTTTTACCAATGTAGTAATAAGCAGCAGTATGTCCGGCTTGGACTGCACCTTGGGAAACCACATTGAGAACTTCTAAACCGGGGGCTATTTCTCCAGCCGCACGGGGTTCGATGATAAATTTACCGTTAGTGAGAACTTTGACTCGCTCCGCTAAAACCTGCGCCCCGCCAAAAATAGTTTCTAAGGACAATGGCCAACTTGTAGCCATTTGCCATTTTACTGTCGGTAGGTTACTGGTGTCGGTTTGACCTTTGACTGCTTGATTTTGCGCCTTTTGACAACCAACAACAATTGCTACTCCTGTAGCTGCGATCGCACTTTGAGATAATCTGTTAACAATAGCTCGACGTTTCATAAAAATGAATATTAGTAAGATTTACCTACAATATCATAATCCTGTAAAATTTTAGCCACTACATGGTAGGTTGATCTTAAAATTTTTCGTTGAGATTAGGCACGGGGAAAAAAGGTTTTAGACTTGTTTACTTTTCCTTGTACAGTTTGATTCTATGGTGCTGATACACTTAAAACTTATTATTTCTTATAATTTTGCCAATTGCTGATCATTTCAGATTAGTATAAAAATATTAAGTAATTTCTAACTAAATTTAACGGCTATGTTAGAAACTGTTTTGGCTGAACCTAGCATTAAACTGCCACCCACCCAGGCAGAACTTCCTTGTGATGATGGTATCCCCATGGAGACACAAAGACATAAATTACAAATGGATATTTTAATTGATACCATTCAGCCTTGGTTAGATCAAAGGGCTGATGGATATGTAGGTGGCAATATGTTTGTCTACTACAGTTTAGCACAATTAAAAAATCAAGATTTTCGCGGTCCAGATTTCTTTGCTGTTTTAGGTGTGCCGAAAACAGAAAGACTTTCTTGGGTAGTTTGGGAAGAAGGAAAACCCCCAGACGTGGTAATTGAATTACTTTCAGAAACCACAGCTAACAATGATAAAAATCAGAAAAAACTGATTTATCAAAATCAAATGCGGGTTTCTGAATATTTTTGGTATGACCCGTTTAACCCCAATGATTTTGCAGGTTTTGATCTGAATAGTGGTGCATATCAACAGATTGCTCTAAATGAGAAAAATCAATTGGTAAGCAAAGTTTTAGATTTAGCTTTGGTGCGTTGGGAAGGTAATTATAGAGGCGTTGATGCCACTTGGTTACGCTGGGCAACTTTGGATGGTGAGTTGTTCCCCACTTCTCAAGAAATGGTAGGAATTGAAAGACAAATTACAGAACAAGAAAAACAACGGGCAGAACAGGAAAAACAACGGGCAGAACAAGCTGAATTGCAATTAAGACAAGTTGCCATTAATTTGTTACACAATGGAATGTCTGTAGAACAAGTGGCACAATTGACAAATTTGGATATTTTGGAGGTGGAAAAATTGCTTAATTAATAGTAATAATTTCTCGTTTCTCGTTCCCATACTCTGTATGGGAATGAATTCCAGAAGGCTCTGCCTTCAATAACAAAATAGGCAGAGCCTCCATAGGGCATTCCCAGTCAGAGACTGGGAACGAGATAACGAGATAAAAACACTGGGGAAATTTCTGAGTCTGTTTTAACAGACTTGAGCTATTAGACAGGGAATTTATTCCCTGGCTGACTGTATTATCAGGTCTTGCCTTTAATTTATTATGTTGTATGCGTAACTCAAAAAGATTTACTTTCATCAGTAAGCTATTAAGATTTTCCCAGTTTATTGACAATGGTGCTGATAAATTGGGATGGTTATCGAATTGGCTGGTTTTGCTGACAATTGGAGTCGGTTTTTTCAATGTTGTCGCCCGTTATATGGGTCGCTTTATTGGCGTACAATTGTCTTCTAATGCCTTATTAGAACTGCAATGGTATTTATTTTCTCTCACATTCTTATTCGGCTTCGTTTATATTTTACGTCATGGAGAAAATGTCCGGGTTGATTTTCTCTATACTAATATGAGTGAAAAAAAACGCGCCTTAGTTGACTTTGTGGGAACAGTTTTATTTTTAATTCCCTTTTGTCTACTTGGCATTTGGGTGACAATCAATCCAGTTTTACAATCTTGGGGGAGATTAAGTAATGGTAGTTGGGGAACTTGGGAAATATCTTCTGATGCTAATGGTTTACCCCGCGCCCCAATTAAAACAATGGTTCCTATAGCCTTATTATTGCTGCTTTTACAAAGTATTTCTCAAGCAATTAAATATTTAGCAGTATTACTAGGCTATCAACAAGTAGCGGAACAAATTCGTTTAGAAACTTCAGAAAATATCAATATTGAATAGGGGAAAATATGGGTTTTGAATGGTTAGCAGTTTTAATGTTTGTCGGCTTTTTCTTTATTCTCATGAGTGGCTTCCCTGTCGCTTTTTCTTTCGCCGGCACAGCCATTGTTTTTGGACTTATTGGTACAGCAGTTGGGGCTTTTAATCCGGCGCGTCTTCTCCTATTACCTAATAGTTGGTTTGGCACAATGTCGAATTTTACCTTACTTGCTATTCCCTTCTTTGTGTTTTTGGGCGCAGTTCTAGAAAAGTCAGGATTAGCTGAAGAATTATTAGAAACTATCGGCATTATTTTAAGTCGTGTTCGGGGAGGATTAGCTTTAGCAGTTGTCTTAGTAGGAACTGTTTTAGCAGCCACAACTGGAGTTGTAGCCGCCACAGTAATTGTGATGGGGATGTTATCATTACCGTTGATGTTACGCTATGGCTATGATAAAAAATTAGCTTCAGGAGTAATTATTGCTTCTGGTACTTTAGCCCAGTTAATTCCTCCCAGTTTAGTTTTAGTGATTCTCAGTGATCAAATTGGTGTTTCTGTGGGAGATTTATTTTTAGGGGCATTAATTCCCGGATTAATGTTATCTACTTCCTATATTCTCTATATTTTAGGACTAGCTTTTTTTCAACCGGAAAAAGTGCCACTTATCCCTGATGATGTGGTAATTCCTCAAGGTAATCAATTAATTAAACAAGTTTTTAAAGCTGTTGTACCCCCGATTATTTTAATTTTTGCGGTGTTAGGAAGTATATTCTTTGGTGTGGCAACTCCCACAGAAGCCGGGGCTGTAGGTGCTGTTGGGGCTTCTATTCTCGCCGCTTTTAATAAACGTCTTACACCACAATTAATTCGTGATGCTGCCCATTCTACCGCAGTGATTACGGCTTTGGTGGTGATGATTTTATTCTGTTCTTCTATGTTTAGTTTGGTGTTTGATGCTTTAGGTGGAAAAACTCTGATTACTAATTTATTAATAGGTTTACCCGGAGGATATTGGGGGTTTTTAATTGTTAGTAATATCGTGATTTTTATTTTAGGAGCTTTTTTAGAATTTATTGAAATTTGCTTTATTGCTATGCCTTTATTAGTACCAGCGGCACAGGCTTTAAATATTGATATGGTGTGGTTTGGTGTGGTTATGGCAGTGAATTTACAAACCGCATTTATTTCTCCACCTGTAGGCTTTTCTTTGTTTTATTTACAAAGTGTTGCCCCTAAAGAAGTGAGTACATTAGATATTCATAAAAGTGCGATTCCTTTTATCATTTTACAGTTCATTGTCTTGTTAATTGTCATTGCTTTCCCGCAAACAGTTCGCTGGTTAATTGATATTTCGGCAACAACTGGGGTTTAAGGCATTTTTGGGCGGTTGGGAATCGCGTCTATACAGGCAAAACCTGCCTACGCAGGTTAAAAGATTCCTTTGTGATCATATTTTATTATCAAACTGAGAAAATTTCTAAAAATTGCGTGGCGGTAATAATATCAACTCCTTGAAAGGGATGAAGTTCTAATAAATCTTTATCTCCTGTAATAATATGAGTTGCATTACCATTAATAGCAACCTCAAGAAATTTGTCATCTTTTGGATCTCTACACTCCTTAATCATCTGAACTATTTCAGTTTCTTCTGATTCAAGTTTGAATTTAGCTAAGAATTGAGTACGAACACTCACAGAAATATATTTATCGAATTTTGACCAATTAAGGATTTCTTGTAGTTCTTGAAAAGTCGCATCTGAAAATAAAATTATTCCTAAGCTTCTGGCTTTTTTGAATGCCACATCTGGAATAGATGACTTAATCAAAACGGCACTAACTAAAATGTTTGTATCAACAACAAAACGTAATTCATCCATTCTGAAGAATCTCATTTAAAATTTCTGGAGTTAATCCCCTATTTTTCGCTTGTTCTTGCATTTCTTGGATAATGTCATCTAGAGATTTATCTTGAATAATTAATTTGAGCAAATCGTTAACAATAGTCTGAATTTTTTGCTGTTTTTGCGGTTCTGCTGCTTGATAGGCTTTGGCAACTTCTGCATCAACTTTAATGGCAATTGTTTCCATTTTTTGATAGAAAAAGTAAATTACATTTGTTTGATTATAGCATTTAACAGATACAAGAGGGCTGATTGGGAAAGCAAAGGGGCTGCGATTCGCAGTGGAGTTACCTAATCATCAAAAAAGCCCCTGTTTAAAATGCACCATGTATAATATAGTTTATCTATCCTGTATATTCTCTATACAGAATTACAAACATCCAAGGGTTAAATCATGGCAAGTTACATTAAGTCTAAAGTCCAACAGTCTCTGAGTTTTCTGCTGGTCTTGGTTATAGCATTTTCAGTATTCAGTGGGGTTCTCTTCCTCAATCCTAGTCCTTCCTATGCGTATAGTCAATCTGATCTTAGTCGGGCGCTTATTGGTGACAAGGATTTAATCGGGGCGGATTTAAGAGAGGCGGATTTAACCGAGGCGGATTTAAACAAGGCGGATTTAGGCGGAGCGTATTTAAACAGGGCAAATTTAAGAGGGGCGAAGTTAGACGGGGCGTATTTAAGCTGGGTGGATTTAAGAGGGGCGGATTTAACCGGGGCGGATTTAACCGAGGCGTATTTAAACAAGGCGGATTTAAGAGAGGCGGATTTAACCGAGGCGGATTTAACCGAGGCGGATTTAACCGAGGCGATCGCCAATAGTCAGACTAAATTTCCTGACGGTTTTGATGCAAGGGGCGCAGGAGTAAACATCCGACCCTAATAAATTTTATTCCCAGACATCAAAAAAACCTCGCCTTTTCTAAGATAGGGTGGGGTTTTCTGATTCAGCCATATTCCAACTACATTACTTGCGGCTGGAAGATTATCTAAAATTGGCGGTTTCCAACCGCCAAAGCTAAAATAACTGATTTTTCTTTAACTAAAACTACTACAATGACTGTTGATGCTAGATAATGGGAAAACCTTGACATTTACCCAACCTAGCCCGGAACCAAAGAACTAACAACTATGCGCGGCGAACTCCGAAAAGAACATATTGGTGAAACTGTTACCTTTTACGGATGGGTAGACCGTCGCCGCGATCACGGTGGTGTGATATTCTTAGATTTGTGCGGTTCAGTTATTAGTTGGGCTTACACTATTTAATCCATATCAAAATCCTTAACTAAGGAGATAAATAAAATGTCAGAAGAAGAGTTTCAACAAAAAATCTTAAATTCACTCGAAGAATTAAAAACTGATGTGGCAAAATCAAATGAGAAATTTGAGGTGTACAGGCAAGCTACGCAGTCACTGGTTAATTTGGCTTTCGGTTTGATTGCCAGCGCCACGATAATTACGGTGGTGTCGTCAGTTTTTAAGAGGTAATTTCTGAATACCAAGAAGGCATGGATTTGAAACCCATAATGATGAGTTTTGCCTGTGTAGTAACTGGAACTTGAAATATAGACTTAAAGAAAAATCGGCTGTAAATCTAAAATAAAACCTGGTAATACATCTTCTCCAGATAAACTTATAGGAGATTGTAAAACTTCTATTTCTTGATTTTGACGATAAATTTCTACTTGTTTGGTTTTAGGATTAATTAACCACCCTAAACGTAAACCATTGGCTATAAATTCCTGCATTTTTGCTTGAGTATCTGCTAAATCATCACTTTCAGAAACTAACTCAATCACAAAATCGGGACATAAAGGCAAAAACTTTTTTCTTTGTTCTGGTGTGAGTACATTCCATCTTTCTATTTTAATCCAAGACACATCTGGGGAACGGGTAGCACCATTAGGTAATTTAAAACCTGTGGAAGAATCGAAAGCTTTTCCTAAATTATTTTGGCGATTCCAATACCCTAAATCAAGACAAATTTCAAAATTACGATTTCCTGTTTCTCCTCCAGTTGGTGACATAATAGTTAATTCTCCTTGATGTGATAATTCTAAACGCAAATCTTTATTAGCAGCGACTATTTCCACAAATTCATCATCTGTGAATTTTAATGATTGTGGTATTTGTAAAGTTACAGCAGTCATGATTCATACCTCTTGAATAATCTTGAATAATACTTTCCATTATATCTGTTAAAATGGCGGTTAGAAACCGCAGCTACACAGACGAAACCCACCTTCGTGGGTTAAATTCCGTGAGTCCGCGTAGGCGCGATTTATAAAATTAATGTTTCAAGTTTCGCTTGTACTTCTTCTATTAAATCTTGGGTAACACTCTCAACAAATTTTACCTTTCTAGCTCTCCAATCTAGTGTTTTAATTTGGTCAGCTAACACAACTCCTTTTGTTTTCATTCCCTCAACAAGTGGAACTTCAAAACTCAGCCCTTTTGGATTGCTAGTTATAGGACACACTAGAACTAAAGAAGCCATTCGATTATATTTAATTGGAGATATAACAAGAACAGGACGATAGCCGATTTGTTCACGCCCAAGTTGTTGTAATTCGTTATTTAATGTCTTAGCAATATCATCAAAAGACATTCCTGACGCTTGCAGGGAAAATGCACGCTTAATCGAATCAGCAGTAAATCTTTGTGTGTTCCCAAATTCTAATTTAACAATATCTCCTCGATTGGGAAAATAAGAATTAACTACCAATCTTCATTCCCCACAGCGTTTCCAGTTTCAAATTCAGGATGAAATTTATCAGGAGTCATACCTTCAAGCAACTCATCCAGGGTATATTTTTTTCTTTTTTGTGGTGTAATCACAATCCTGTTACCTTCCACACTAAAATTTATCGCTATCCCTTCCGTTACTTGCGCTTGTTCAGCTACGGATCTGGGAATCCGAATCGCTAAACTGTTTCCCCATTTTGCCACAACTGTTGTCATAGTTATCTCCCAATATTTTGTTAGAAATCTACAGGACTAAACTTGAGGTTTTCTCCAGTCAAACACTCTTCACAACTTAGGTCAATGTATATACTTTGAGTATACATATTTAATTAGCGGGTGTCAATAAATTTTTTAACCTGTAGAAAGGAAATCGCCCTGATCACTTCCCCCGTCTCTGATCTACGGTTACACACAAGTTCCGAAATAAATACGTTGTAGCAATCACCGGTAGAGTAACCCAACGTCCTGAAGCCAAAGCTAAAATAACTGATTTTTCCAGAACTAAAACTACTACAATGACAATTGATGCTAGATAATGGGAAAGCCTTGACATTTACCCAACCTAGCCCGGAACTAAAGAACTAACAACTATGCGAACTCACTATTGCGGCGAACTCCGGAAAGAACATATTGGTGAAACTGTTACCTTTTACGGATGGGTAGACCGTCGCCGCGATCACGGTGGTGTGATATTCTTAGATTTGCGCGATCGCTCTGGTATTGTCCAAATCGTCAGCGACCCCCAGCGCACCCCAGACTCCTACGAACAGGCTAACGCGCTCCGCAATGAATACGTTGTAGCAATCACCGGTACAGTTAGCCAACGTCCTCCAGAATCCCTAAATCCCCGGCTTCCCACTGGCGAAGTGGAAATCTATGCTGATAAAATAGAACTACTCAACGCCGTCCGCAAACAATTACCTTTCCAAGTTTCCACCGCAGACACGGAAACAGTTAGAGAAGACTTGCGGTTAAAATATCGTTATTTAGACCTACGACGGGAACGCATGGCGCAAAATATGCAATTGCGTCATCAAGTCATTAAAGCCATGCGGCGCTACCTGGAAGACTTAGAAGGTTTTATCGAAATCGAAACCCCAATTCTCACTCGTTCGACTCCTGAAGGGGCGCGAGATTATATTCTTCCCAGTCGCGTTAATGAAGGTGAATGGTTCGCTTTACCGCAATCTCCCCAACTTTTCAAACAATTATTGATGGTATCGGGAATGGATAGATACTATCAAGTGGCGCGATGTTTCCGGGATGAAGATTTACGTGCTGACAGACAACCAGAGTTTACTCAATTAGACATGGAAATGAGTTTCATGTCTGAAAATGAAATTATTGAACTCAATGAAAAGTTAGTTTGTCATATTTTTAAAACCGTGAAAGGAATTGATTTACCTCGTCCTTTTCCTCGTCTTCCCTACGCGGAAGCTATGAACCGTTACGGAAGCGATAAGCCTGACACCCGCTACGGTTTAGAATTAGTTGATGTTTCCGATGTTTTAAAAGATTCCGGTTTTAAAGTTTTTCGAGAAGCTGTTGCTAACGGTGGTATTGTTAAAATTCTCCCCATTCCTAACGGTAACGATGCCATTTCTAATGTTCGCATTAAACCAGGTGGCGATATTTTCCGAGAAGCCGCAGAAGCTGGTGCAAAAGGATTAGCTTATATTCGCGTTCGGGAAAATGGCGAAATTGACACCATTGGCGCAATTAAAGATAATTTGACACCGGAACAAAAGCAAGAAATCTTAACAAGAACAGGTGCAAAAGCTGGACATTTGTTATTATTTGCGGCGGCTGATAGGTCCACTGTGAATAAAACTTTGGACAGAATTCGTCAATTTGTAGCTAAGGAATTTAAGTTAATTGAAAAAGATAAGATTAACTTCCTGTGGGTGACAGAATTTCCCATGTTTGAATGGAATGCAGATGAAAAACGTTTAGAAGCATTACATCATCCTTTTACCGCACCTCATCCTGATGATATCAGCGATTTAAAAACAGCCCGCGCTCAAGCTTATGATTTAGTCTTCAATGGGTTTGAAGTTGGTGGGGGAAGTCTGCGAATTTATCAGCGAGAAGTTCAAGAACAGGTGTTTTCAGCTATTGGTTTATCAACGGAAGAAGCACAAAGTAAATTTGGCTTTTTGTTGGAAGCTTTTGAATATGGAACTCCTCCTCATGGTGGTATTGCTTACGGTGTAGATCGTTTGGTAATGTTGTTATCTGGAGAGGAATCAATTCGTGATGTGATTGCTTTTCCTAAGACTCAACAAGCTCGTTGTTTGTTAACAGATGCTCCTGCAAATGTGGACGCAAAACAATTAAAGGAGTTGCACGTTGCTTCAACTTTTAAACCGAAGGTTTAAGGTTTGATTATTCCCTCTGCTTTTTTTGCAGAGGGGTTAATTTTGGTTAAGTTCTCAGGCAAAAGCGCACTTTCAACCCCTATTTCCGTTTTCGTTGCTATCTGTATCGGTGGTTATCAATAACATACAAAGCTAAAGTCATTACTTGCTAAATACAAGCCAGTTACTCCCTCAACAAATCCAATGAGTTCAGAAGTATCTTTCAGAAAAATGCTAGTACCACTCTTGCCTCCAAGGGAATAGGTTTCGCTTAACTCATAGGAGCGACGATTTCCATGAAGTTGAATGGTATCTTGAGTATTGAAATCTTTAATCAGAGCGTAGTCTTGTAAACCTTTTCCTTGATAGTATGCTTGTCTAGAATTTCCTAGTACAAAAGTGTCTCGACCTTTTCCGCCGTAAAAGATGTCAATTTCTCCTAATCCTGGATTGCAAGCATAAGGATTAACTCCAATCAGAGTATCACGACCATTCCCACCATAAAGAGCGTCATTGCCTTCTCGTCCAACAATGTAATCGTTGCCGTTGAGTCCTTTGATTTCGTCCCATTCATTAGTGCCGAAAAGAGTATCTTTGCGATTTGTACCCTTTATCTCATTAAGATCGAAAGAAATGTTGTAAGTGATATCCAACACAAAGTCAGGTCCTGGGTTGTCGGCATCAAACTCAAGAGACCCCCCGAATTTAATCACATGATCTTCAGGAGAAAGGTTGCCTATCCCCACCCAATACCCGTCAGCAAGCACGCCACCAAAAGTTCCTCCTCCAGGGATGTCTGAAATGTTATCTTCAGGTAAAGTGTAGGAAAAAGGCTGATCAGATTGCTGTCTGTATTCAAATAGGTTAGGAATCTTAACGCCATCTATAGAGGCACTGAGATCCACAATGCCAGCAAGAAGAGTATCGAGTTCTATTTTAACCTCACCTTCTGTTGGTCCACCTGTACCAATACCTCCCACTAAAGTTCCATCCGAATTACGAATCGGGTCTCCCTTCGCATCACGAAGCACATCAGGACTTACCGCATTCAAAATCGGCAAAAAGAAGACAGATCCACCCGCTACCTTAATTGTCCGCTCGGCAGTTGCCGTGAATGGCAGTTCATCCGTCTCTGCAACTGCACCTGCCAGAAATTGGATGGAACCAATCCGAGTTAAACTGGCTTTTTCACTAGAACCTGCCGCCCCATTTGGATCGGTATTGTCGTCAAACTGACTAGGATTTTTGTCGGCAGGAATACCAAAGAATGTTTGCCACCAGATGTCTCCTAAATCATTCTGTTCAAATCCATTTATTCTTTCGCTCGGCGAAAAAACGCTTGCAAGCAGTAAATCATTTGTCACCTGCCCATGGGAACTTCTATCCATAGGCTTCTCTGGTTTAGAAGGAATTAGCTCATCCTTATGATTAAATTTTTTCACCTTTATTTTCCCATTTAACTAGTTTTAATCTTTCTGCATCCAATAATATTGTCTCTTGTCTAATCAGAGTAAATTTGTTGCGTCAAAATGACATATTAAATCAGAAATAAGGTGAATTCGTATGGAAAAATGTCAGATTTTTTCAAAGTTACTGTATTCATGAACTCAATACAATTCTTACATTTATTGGTTTTGAGTAAGATTTTTAAC
>NZ_JADEWA010000046.1:0-19878 GCF_015207865.1 Dolichospermum sp. LEGE 00246 | reverse complement strand
ATTAATAATAACAAAAATAACCCTCTATCATATTCTCCCAACTGCTCCAATTTCATTTAACCGAAACATACAATGTACAGCATGAGGGTGTTTCTCTCGCGCTTGCTGACTAGCAACTTCTATATCTTGATCAACAAAATAATCACCACTATCTGGCTCTACGGCAATATACCAATTATGATATTCTTTAATCAACTCAGGACGTACACGCTCAAAAATTGCCCGACAACGTTTGTGAAATGCTTCTCTTTCCGCTTCACGTCTAGCCAATTCTTCCGGCGATAAAGTCAATTCAGGGAAAATTCTTCCTCTTCTTGCTGGTTGTTTTGGTGTTAGTTGAGTCATGTTTTTAAACCCCATTTCTACTATGATAATAATATCAAAAAAATTATCCTTAACTCAAAACACCAGCAGAAAAACCATCTTTATGAACCTTTCATTATCAGTCCTAATAGAATCTGCAAAAGCGGGAAAACTCATCAGTTTCCCTACAGATACCGTCCCTGCATTAGCCACCATACCAGTACAAGCAGAATTAATTTATGCTGCGAAACAACGTAGTTTTGATAAACCTTTAATTTTAATGGCTGCCAAAGCCGAAGATTTATGGGATTATGTTCAAGGTAGCCAAAGAGAATATCAAACCTGGCAAAAAATTGTTAATCAATATTGGCCAGGTGCTTTAACTTTAGTTTTACCAGCTAGTGACAAAATTCCCACTGTCATGAATCCTGTTGAACCGACTACTATTGGAATTCGCGTCCCCAATCATCCAGTTGCTCAAATTATTTTGGCGCAAACTGGTCCAATGGCGACAACTAGCGCTAATTTATCAGGACAACCAGCTTTAGAAACCAAAGCAGCTATAGAAGCTCAATTTCCAGAGGTTTTAACATTAGAATCAACGGAATACCAAGGTTTGGGAATACCTTCCACCGTTGCTAAATGGACAGGGAACAATTGGCAGATTTTACGACAAGGTAGTATTAAATTAGATAATTATGAATTTTAGTAACTGGCTATATTTAGGCGCGGGAATAGGATTAGGAATAGGTTTTTGTAGATTATTCCTTCAGTCTAGCAAATCTGCATCCGTTCCCGTTGAAAATGCTCCACAACAGCAAGAAAACCCACTTTTGGCAGAATTAGAGCAAACCCAATTAGCCTACTATCAGGCGCGGGAAATGAGCCAATTTCAAGGGGGTTTTTTAGCTAGGATTGGTCATGAATTGCGATCGCCTTTAGGGAGTATGATGGGTTTACATCAACTGATTTTGGCAGATTTGTGTGAAAATTCCCAAGAAGAGCGAGAATTTGTCCAACAAGCTTACGAAAAATCTCTGAAATTATTAAAACTAATTGATGAAATTCTCAATGTTTCCAAAATTGAATCTGGTAGAAATAAATTAGATATTCAGGCTTTGCAATTAAGTGAATTTCTCCAGGAAGTTTATGAACTAACTTATTTACTAGCCGTTAACCGCAATTATCCTTTTATTTTATCACCGTCAGATCCAGAAATTCAGATTTTGACAGATTACCATTGGCTCAAACAAGTATTAATCAATTTGATAGATACAACAATTGCTAACATGGAAGAAGGGAATATACATCTTTCTAGCAACTTACAATCTCCAGATAATTGGGTCAATATTTGGTTAGACATACCCACTGATACAGTAATCACAAATGAATCTCTGCATTTGATGAAATCAGAACCGCAAACAACTCAGGAAAATATAGATTTATCACCAGGAATGAAACTTTTACTCAATCAACGTCTGGTAGAATTGATGGGAGGAAAATTAGAAATTTTGCCTTTTCCCACCAACCAGGAAGAAACATCGCAGTTAACTAGACTGCAAATATCCATACCTACAGGGACTCTTGCAAACAAATCTCTTCAGTGACAAAAGCCTCAAAATTAGATTGATTATCTAAAACCATTGTTGTGGTGTTATTGACTTGAAAACCAATCTTTTCATAAAACTCCTGTTGGTGCGTTGTCATTAAGTATACACGCTCTACCTTCTGCATTCGGGGATGACTTAAAACCGTTTCCACCAACTTGCTACCCAATCCGTTACCTTGATAATCTGGATGAATGACAACATCCCAAATTGTAGCGCGATAGATGCCATCAGAGGTGGCTCTAGCAAAACCAATTAATAATTCCCTATCCCAGATAGAAATAACAGGTTCACTGTTAGCAAGAGCTATACCCCAATCCTTAATACTACGTCCTTTTGCCCAAAAAGCAGCCAGATTAAACAGTTCTTGGAGTTGGAAAAGATCAATATCCGCAAGGCTTTGGCTAAATTGAATCTGAGAATATTTCATCTATAGACACCTAATGATCGGAGTATCTTAGCTTCTGTTATGGCATATTTTCCTAGAAATTACTAACTTTGTATATGTATATGCAACATTTTAACTAGGGTCAGGATTCAATACAATACTGCTAAGATTCCGCGGGTAGGGGTAAAGCAAAAGCTGATATGTGTTAATTTAAGCTCAAATCCCTACCACATCTCGTTCCTAGTCTCTGACTAGGAATGCAGTTGATGAGGCTCTGCCTCTAATATCATTGAAGGCAGAGCCTTCTAGAATTCATTCCCAGTCAGAGACTGGGAACGAGATGATGCAACTACCTTCGGGCAGAGGGAAAGTTAACGCTTGGGGAGAGAACCACCTCTGGCTTAAATACCGCAAGGGGTTTGAGTTAAGTGGATTCGTTGAACTAAGAATCTCAGTGGCTAAAGACAGTGAGAGTGTCAATCGCCAAACACACCAGCAAAAAAGTCCAAAGTCTCCTTCAATGCTTTGATGAAAATATCAATTTCCTCAAGAGTATTGTAAAAAGATAAACTTGCTCTTGCAGTTCCTGATAAACTCAAGTAACGGTGTAATGGTTGCGTACAATGGTGTCCAGAACGAATCGCTACACCTTCTTGATCTAACAAAGTTGCTAAATCATTAGCGTGGACACCCTCGGCTGTAAAAGCGGCTAATGCGGCTCTCCCTTCCCCTTGAGCATTGGGTTTTGGTCCGTAGATTCTAATTTGGGGTATTTGCCCTAATTGCGCGAATAAATAGGCAGTTAATTCGGTTTCATAGGCATGGATTTTATCCATACCGATGTTAGTAAGATAATCTATAGCCGCACCAAGTGCGATCGCCTCCCCAATAGCCGGAGTACCAGCTTCAAATTTATGGGGTAATTCTGCATAGGTGGAATGGTCTAAAAATACCTCTGCAATCATCTCACCACCACCGAAAAATGGCGGCATTGCTTCTAGTATTTCCAGCTTACCATATAAAAAGCCAATGCCAGTGGGAGCGCACATTTTATGTCCAGAAGCCACCAACCAATCACAGTCAAGTGATTGAACATCAATGGGAGTATGGGGGACACTTTGGCAAGCATCAAGTAAGAATTTCGCACCGTATCTGTGAGCAATTTCGGCTATTTCTTTAACTGGATTTATGCAACCCAAAGTATTAGAAATATGCACAATAGACACCAGTTTTGTTTTGTCAGAAATCAAGTTTTTAAACTGTTCCAAATCAAAAGTTTCTGCCGGTGTTAATTCGACAAACTTCAAAACCGCGCCTGTTTTTTGAGCCACAAATTGCCAAGGAACAATATTACTATGGTGTTCCATGACCGAGAGAATAATTTCATCTCCTGGCTGTAAGTTGTTCATTCCCCAACTGTAAGCGACTAGGTTAATAGCTTCAGTTGCATTGCGAGTGTAAACAATTTCTTGACGTGATTTCGCATTAATAAACTTAGCAATCTTATCACGCGCACCTTCATAAGCATCAGTAGCCTTTCCGCTCAAGAAATGTGCGCCACGATGAACATTAGAATTATATTGTTCGTAATAATCACGCCAAGCATTTAAAACAGCGAAAGGCTTTTGAGAAGTAGCCGCATTATCGAGATAAACCAGGGGTTTACCGTGAACTTCCTGATGTAAAATGGGGAAGTCAGAGCGGACTTTATCAGCGAGAGATTTGGTAGAAGTGATGGTCATTTTTAATAAAGAGTTCAGGAGTTTTTAGGTTTAATTACACCGGGCGGTTAGAAACCGCAGCTACACAGGCGAAACCCACCTTCGTGGGTTCAATACCTTAATTTACATCTTGAGTCCGCGAAGGCGGACTTTGTTTGTATAGCCGCGATTTCTAATCGCCTATTTATTTGTGAGACTTGTAACAGTTTTCAACAAACTCTCACGCAAAGAAGCAACAGGAATAAAGTTAATAATTTCCATTGCGAAACCATTAACTAATAATTTCCGGGCATTATTTTCATCAATACCGCGACTTTGCAGGTAGAATATTTGATCATCCTCTAACTGACTGACAGTAGCACCATGAGCGCATTTAACATTATCAGCAGTGATTTCTAATTGAGGTTTGGTGTCAATTCTCGACTTAGACGATAACAACAAATTGCGATTTAATTGAGAAGCGTTAGTTAACTGCGCCGGTTTAGGAACAAAAATCTTACCATTGAAGACACCACGAGCGCGATCGCCTATAATGCACTTATGTAACTGTTTGCTCACACCATGTGGATGATTTAAAGACAAAGCACTGTGAGTATCAGCCAATTGATTATCAGCAATCACAGTTAAACCATTGAGCGTCGTTTCCGTTTGCTCACCAGTTTGCAAAATCTCCAAATTGTGACGTGATATTTTGCCACCAACCGTCACCGCATTACAATTATAACGACTATATCGCGCCTGAGTAACAGCAGTTTTCCCAACATGAAAAGCCGCTGCACCTTCCCGCACAACCCTATTATGACTCACCTGAGCATTTTCATTTACCCAGATTTCCGTTACCCCATTAGTAAAATACACTTCCTTCTCTGTGTTCTCCGTGTCTCTGTGGTTCGTATATTCCTCAATCAAACCCACCTGAGAATTACTTTCAGCTACCACTAAAACACGAGGTTGGGAAATAGTTGCAGACTCACCAGAAACAGAAACAAAAAGTAAATGAATAGGAGTTTCCACAACCACATTTTTAGCAACCCATACCACCGCGACATCATTTAGAGCCGCAGTATTTAAAGCCGTAAAAACTTCTTTAGCACCTTCAGCTTGCGCTAAATATTCCTGAACAACTTCACCAGGTAAAACATCCAAATTACCAACAATTAAGCCAGCAGGTAAATTTTCAGTATTAGATAAATCAGGTGAATAAACACCATTAATAAAAACTAACCGCCCAGAGACTTCAGGTAAAACAAAATCATCTTGTAGAGACAATTCATGAATTGTCTCTACATTATTAAAATCCACCTGTTTGAGAGGTGATAAATCAGTAAATCGCCATTCTTCCTCGCGGGTATTGGGGATAACAGAATGACGCACCCAATTAACAGCACCGTCGCGCAAATCCTGTAACCAACCATCTGATTTTTTGGTAGTTACCCGACTTAACAAACCACTTAAAAAAGCATCTCTATCTAATAGATTTTGTTGTAGAGACGTTTCATGAAACGTCTCTACATTAATTGAAATAGACATTATACACCCACTCCCAAAGCTTCTTCTAGAACCCAATCATAACCGCGAGATTCCAACTCAAGAGCCAACTCCTTACCACCACTTCTAATAATTTGTCCCTGCGCCATAACGTGAACAAAATCAGGGACAATATAATCTAAAAGACGCTGATAGTGAGTAATCATAATCGTCGCATTTTCAGCATTAGTTAACTGATTAACACCATTAGCGACAATTTTCAGAGCATCAATATCCAAACCAGAATCAGTTTCATCCAAAATAGCTAATTTAGGTTCTAAAATCGCCATTTGCAGAATTTCATTCCGCTTCTTTTCCCCACCGGAGAAACCCTCATTCACACTGCGATTCAGAAAAGAAGAATTCATCTTCACAACATCCAGCTTTTCCTCAACCAAATCATCAAAATCGAAAGCGTCAACCTCTTCTAAACCTTGAGCCTTCCGACGAGAATTATAAGCCACCCGTAAAAAATCCAAATTACTCACACCAGGAATTTCCAGAGGATATTGAAAAGCTAAAAACACACCACTCCTAGCCCTGTCTGCGGCTTCCATATCCAAAAGATTTTGTCCTTGGAAAACCACCTCACCACCAGTAACAGTATAAGCTGGATGTCCCGCCAAAACCTTAGAAAACGTACTCTTCCCAGAACCATTTGGACCCATAATCGCGTGAACTTCCCCAGCGCGAACCTCCAAATTCAACCCCTTCAAAATCTGAGTTCCATCAACATCAGCCGTCAAATCCTTAACCGACAAAATCAAATCACTATTCTCAACAATCATCTTCTCTTCCTCTCTTTCTCTGCGTACTCTGTGCCTCTGTGGTTCGTTTTTTTAACCCACACTACCCTCTAGTTTCAGACTCAACAACTTATCAGCCTCAACAGCAAACTCCATAGGAAGCTGATTAAAAACATCCTTACAGAAACCGCTAATCATCATCGAAATAGCATCTTCCGAAGAAATACCCCGTTGAGCAAAAAAGAACAATTGATCTTCACCAATTTTAGAAGTAGAAGCCTCATGTTCCACCTTACCCGTATTATTCTGAACTTGAATATAAGGAAAAGTATTAGCTTGAGCATTATCACCAATTAACATCGAATCACATTGAGAATAATTTCTCGCGCCTTTTGCTGTAGGATTAATTTTCACCAAACCCCGGTAACTATTGCTAGATTTACCAGCAGAAATACCTTTAGAAATAATTGTACTGCGGGTGTTTTTCCCCACGTGAATCATCTTACTTCCAGTATCAGCTTGCTGCATATTATTTGTTAATGCAACCGAGTAAAATTCACCCACAGAATTATCACCAATTAAAACACAACTGGGATACTTCCAAGTAATCGCAGAACCTGTTTCTACTTGAGTCCAAGAAATCTTAGAATTCACACCTTGACACAAACCACGTTTAGTTACAAAGTTGTAAATTCCACCTTTACCATTGACATCCCCAGCGTACCAGTTCTGTACAGTAGAATATTTAATTTCGGCATTATCTAAAGCAACCAATTCCACAACCGCCGCGTGTAATTGGTTGCTGTCGTACATTGGCGCTGTACAACCTTCTAAATAAGAAACATAACTTCCTTCTTCGGCGACAATTAAAGTCCGTTCAAATTGTCCTGTATCACCGGTATTGATGCGGAAATATGTAGATAATTCCATAGGACATTTTAGTCCCTTGGGAATATAGACGAAAGAGCCATCACTAAATACAGCCGCATTTAAAGCCGCAAAATAATTATCAGCAATGGGAACAACGCTACCCAAATATTTTTTAATTAACTCTGGGTGTTCTTGCAGTGCTTCCGAGAAAGAACAGAAAATTACACCGTCTTTAGCGAGTTTTTCTTTATATGTAGTAGCCACAGAAACACTATCAAAAATCGCATCAACAGCAACGTTACTTAATCGCTTTTGTTCATTTAAAGGAATACCTAATTTTGCAAAGGTTTCCAATAAAGTCGGATCAACTTCGTCTAAACTGTTGAGTTTAGCTTTCTTTTGTTTCGGTGCGGAATAATAAATAATATCCTGATAATTAATAGGCGGATATTGGACATGAGACCAAGTTGGTTCTGTCATTTTCAGCCATTGGTGATATGCGCGGAGGCGATATTCCAACATGAATTCCGGTTCATTCTTCTTGGCGGAAATCAGGCGAACAACATCTTCGCTTAACCCACGAGGGATAGTATCGGCTTCAATATCGGTAACAAAGCCGTACTTATAAGGTTGGTTGACTAAAGTGGTGACGGATGCGCTCATCGTTTCTCTTATGTTCTCTTTAAAGGACGGGCGACGGGTTGCACAAAGCTAATTCCCGTTTTGTGTTACCGATTCCTAACAGGACTGCTAGAATAGGTTTAACAGCTAAAACAACTCGGCTGTTGTTTAATCTATATTTCATTGTACGATAGATTAACAACAACAATGTTGTTTAAGTTAAATTTTCAGAAAAAAGTTTTTTATTTTGGGACGTTTGCGAAGCGTCTAGTAAAGAAGATGGCGACTACCCAGCAGACCTCAACTAAGCAGGATATCCTAGAGTATCTATTAAAACACTCAAAAGCAACGGCTGTTGAGTTGGCTAACTTTTTGGATGTGAGTCCCCAAGCGATTCGCCGTCATTTAAAGGATTTAGAGACGGATGAGCTAGTTATATATTCGGTATCAGCACAGCCGAGTATGGGCAGACCTCAGCACGTTTATCACTTGAGTCGGGGCGGAAGACAACACTTGCAAAAAAGCGTCAACCGCTTAAGTGATGGTTATGGCGAGTTTGCGGTTTCTCTCTTGGACACTTTAGCGGAAACTGTGGGACGTGACCAAGTAAAATCTATTTTACGGAAACAGTGGGAACGTAAAGCTCAAGAATATCGGGAAAAAGTGGGTACTGGTTCTTTACAGGAACGAGTCGCAACTTTGATAGAATTGCGAAAAGCTGAAGGTTTTATGGCGGAGTTTCACGCTGTGGAATCAGATGCTAGTGGTGCGGAAAGATTCATTTTTGTGGAACATACCTGCGCTATTTCTGATGTTGCGGAATCTTTTCCCAGCGTTTGTGGTCATGAATTGGAAATGTTTGCGGCTATTCTCCCAGATTGTACTGTGGAACGGACTCACTGGTTGATTCATGGTGAACATCGTTGTGGTTATTTGGTGGAAAAAAGTTAGGTGGTTGGGTGGAAGTAATTGAACGCAGATAAACGCGGATAGACGCAGATAAGGAAGTCCGTTATTTTTGTTGTGGATGTGGGATGACAATAGATGATTTTACAATTAATTGATCAGGGTTTAACATTGCTAAATATATATTGAAGAGTATACTGAAAAGCAAATTAATATGAAAGTTCAAAACGTTAAGCTAAAACATTTTAAGAAATTTCGAGATCAGGAGTTAGATTTTACTGATCCTGAAACAGGTTTAGCAGAAGATTTAATTGTTCTGATTGGTGTAAATGGTGCTGGAAAAACCAGTATTTTACAAGCTATTGCATCCACATTAGGTACAGCTACAGAAAGATTAAACAAACCTGCTGATTTAGATTGGCCAGGATTTAACTATGAATTATTAGGTAGTAATTGGCGTGGCTCTCCCACCAATGTCACTATTAATGTACAATTTTCTAAATCAGAACTGCAAGCTATCAGTGAATTTCACCAAAAATTACGGGAAATGGGACGTGATTTACCAGTTTCTCCTGCTCAAAAATATCTTGTTACTTTAAAATGGCAAGGTGAAGATGTAAGAGCAAATAGCGCAGCAGAATTATTTCAATTTAAAGGACGAGAATATGCTAAACAATGTTTTGACTTTGTTGGCAATTCCGTTAATGGACATATCAGTTCAGGCACAGATACAGTTTCAGAAACTTACGTGACGCAGTAAGTAATGCAGTAATGCAGTAATTAAGATTGAGTTAGTACCAATTTAAAACAATTTAAAACAGGAGAGGCACTATGGCGAGAAAGTCTAAGGATTTTAAAGATTTGATGAAACAAGGGCAGAGTTCCCA
This sequence comes from Dolichospermum sp. LEGE 00246, assembly GCF_015207865.1. NCBI lineage: Bacteria > Bacillati > Cyanobacteriota > Cyanophyceae > Nostocales > Aphanizomenonaceae > Dolichospermum > Dolichospermum sp. LEGE 00246. Next base: position 10,302 of record NZ_JADEWA010000046.1, on the reverse strand, counting down.
AGATAAGCAGAAAAACCTGGAAGCACTGAGAAAGAAGATGGAAGAGGGGGGATTTGGGGAATTGGCTGCAAATATACCCATAGAACCCCTGTTTGATTTGTCGGGGTTTGAGAATCGTTAAGTTTTATTGGGGATTAGCTAGTAGGAACTTTAGAGCGATAGCGAAGCGCGACCTAGGAATCGCGAAGCGCTGCTGCAAGCAGTTCGCTTATGACAAAGTTTCTATCCCATTGGGAGTAATAAATAATGAGATTACAGCGATCGCTTCATTAAAAGTTTCTATCCCCTTGTGGGTAATAAATAATTAGATTGCAGAAGGCGATCGCTTATGACAAAGTTTTTATTCTCTTGCGAGTAATAAATAATCAGATTACAGCGATCGCCAAGCGCTGCTGCAAGCAGTTCGCTTATGACAAAGTTTCCATCCCTTTGCGGGGAAGATGTAATGTCAACATATTATAGGTTAAGTATTAAACAGAGCCAAACAGAAAAACCCTTTGAATATTATATTCAGAGGGTTTTTTATTCTGTTTTAGTTATACTTAATAAGCAAAAATTACTCGATTACCCGGTCGAGTGTCCACGTGAAAAAATCCTTTGTTTTTTCCCATAAATACAGCGTCTCCCAATCCGGTAAAGTCAGATATCTTCAAGACTTCCCATAACCTCTTAAAATCCTTATTCAAAGGTACTATATCCAGGGCGCGGAAATATAAATGCTGACTATTTTTAGCACCACCCACAGACCTATTTACGCTTGGTGGGCGATATCCTGAAGTGATTGTCATAGGCGACCCAAATTTATCACGCACTTCACCCCAAGTTCTAGCTAGTTTAATTGCGTTTGCAACATATTCAGAACTTGTGGGAATACGAGTACAATTTTTAGTAGCTTCGCCCCAAGTCAAAGGAATACCTTCAACAATATATTGATTTGCGTAAACTATCTCTCCTCCCGGTAGCTTCATAAATGCCCCAGTTTTAGACCCTGCTGCTTTATTTAACACGGGAAGGGCTAAACTGTCTTCATATCCAGAATCTTCATTATCCACGAGTTTTAGCAACTCTTTAGCTGTAGTTACACCCAAACCAAGAGGATATTGTAAATTATTGTCTTCCTTAAACTCAATAAAAGCTTGCTTTGTTAATTCACCAACAATCCCATCAGCCTCGATATTTAACAGTTTTTGAATGTGTATAACTAGACTAGGATTTGCCTCTGTGATTAAAATCGCAGGTGAGTTTAATTTAATAAAGTCCTGGAGTGTTTTAATTTCTGTCATGAATGTTTTATGTAGTGTATTGTGGGCGGAGGAAAATCAAAATATATTTCGTTTTTTGAAATGGCTAAAACTCAACGACAATACCCCATCGAGGTGAATTTACATATCGTTACACATTTTGGTTATTTCACGTCCACCTACTTAAGTATATCAATAAGAGGAATTACTAATGCAGTATATCGCCAGTTTTAGTAGAGGAACTGGCGGAACTGGCTCAAAAACAGGCAGTACACACATTGTCAATCCTGAAAACAATAGAAAGACTGTTTTTGGTCAAACTATTATGTTTCCATCCCCTTGCGGGGAAGATGTAATGTCAACAGCAGATGATTTGATGGGAGCGATAGCGAAGCGCGACCTAGGAATCGCGCAAAGTACCCGCAGTAGGCATTGCCTGGAAAATCTACAAAAATTGCCCCTAGTAACGCGCCCATTTCCCTCAAATTACACGAAATGGCACTTTCGTTGAATGAAAACAATGGGATATAAGTCCTGTTCTTTAATAAGAGCGAAAATTTTCTCTCTCATTAAATCGCTTATGCGACTGCCCTGCCATAAACTTCTTCCAGTAGACAAATCAATTCATCTACTTGGGAGGAGGTAAATAATTCATCGGGTCCCTGTGGTGTAATGTCAGTAAATGGAGATTCATGGAGAAGTGCAGCATCCATGACACCATGTTCTGTGAGGTAGTCAATGATCATATTCACAAACTCTATCTGATTAGCATTAAGCTTTTTGTCAGATATAAAACGAGCTAATTCCTGTTTGGCTACTTCCCTATCAAGTCCTACTAGAAAACGAACAAATAAGCCTAATCCTTGTGACTCTTCTTTAGCGCGGATAATATCTTCAGTTTCCCCGATACCACTTTCTGCTAATATGCTTTCTAGTTCTGATAAATCTGATGGAGTTAGTTGTTTATTAGTTCTCAGTTTGAAAATAACTATATTATCCTGATGCGATCGCAAAAACGCCCGTGCTTTAGCGCGAAACTTTTCAAAATTATCAGATGATGTCAATACTATTGCCAATTTTCCAAAATATGTCTGAAACCCAAGAAAATCGTGACGATATCAATAGGGTTTCAGGGCTTTGGCAATAGTATTGAGCATATTCTCTAATTCATTCATTTTTATTTGATTCCAATTGAGCAATTATCTTACGCACAGGCAGATACTCCACACGATTCACCCGCAATAACTTAACAGTCACCCGCCCAATTGGCGTTAAAGGCTGAATCATACCGCTTTCTACATCAAACAAAAAATGTTCACCCCAATTATCCTTTCTCGGATGATAAAGTCTCACCGTCTCACCAGATTCTGGGTCAATTGAAGCAATATCACTACCTTTAGCCTGATTACATAACGAACAGGACAGTGCCAAATTTTCTAACACCGTTGCACCATCATGTTTTTCTGCAATCACATGATCAATCTGATGAGTAGCCAAAACCAACATCTCTGGAATTAGACAATACTCACAACACCCCTGAGTGCGTTCAAATACAATTTTTCGGAAATTAGTAGGAATATAAGTTTCACTCATGCACCTTGTTGTAACTTGAGCAAAGCTTGAGCCTTAGCAAGACGTACCAAATGCTCAATAAACTCATAATGTTGCCACAGACACAGATCGCTTTCATCTAAACCTTGATGACGATTTTTGTCTAAAAGAGATTCAATTTCAGCCTGAAGCTGATGAGAAAGACGGAGAGTTAAAATTTCTTGAGGAGATGGTAACTTTGCCAAAAACTCTAAAACTTCAGTTAGTCCAGAAAAACCCGTCCCCGGATTAGCACTAATTTCTCGCAATCCTAAAGCCAAAATTTGGGGTAAATCTTCCTTGCGAGATTCTAAATTTCGCGCCATTTCATCAGGTATGTCTAAAGTAATTTGCATAATTTTTTGCTCTTCGGTAATATACATTATATATAAATAGCCTCAGCTAAAACACGCTCACGAATCCGGGGTTTAAGCCCGTTCTTAGTAACAACATCCACCTTCAAGCCAAACATTTGCTGGCAAAAGAAAAATTTTATCTGTGTTCATCTGCGTTTATCTGCGTTCGTATTTTATCCTTGTAAAACCTCAGCCACAGTTAACTTCAAATCACTAAACAACGGCGAACAAATCACCTCATCCCTTGTAAAAACTCGCTCATCATAAAAACCCTCCACCCACTCCAAAACCGTCACCTTTTGCCCCATCGGATCAACAATCCAATACTCAGCAATTCCCCGCGCTGCATATTCAGAACGCTTGTAACGATAATCTCGATTTTCCTGATTTGGACTCACCACCTCAACCACCAACAAAGGGGGCGGCATATCCATTAAAATTAAAGAGCGTGTAGCATTTTGCATCACCTGTGCTAACTCTTCAGAAAATACCACTAAATCAGGAACACGCACCCCCACCATGCGACTATTTACAGCTATTTCTGTTTTCATACTCAAGCGGTGATAGGGAATACCTAATTGAGAAAAATAGAGGTGCTTGGGTGTTAAAGATGCCATACCACCACGTACAGTAGACAGGATAAAGTTTCAAGAAGATGTAGCAGCATTATTTAATCTATTTCCCGGAGAACCGCAAGAGATTCCCCTTGAAGTTGCCCAAGGGATGATATTTAGTGCTTGTGAATACGCTCTAAGCTTAGGATTTCAACCACACAAAGACTTTGAAAAATCACGAGCGCACATTGGAGAATGGGATGGAACAATACGTATTGAATGTGGTCGCAATGGAAACCCATTTTATGTCAGCGGTCCCCACGATAACCCCACAAAAATTATGGAAATATTGAAGAAAAGCAGGGGTGAAGGTAATTTTGATTTTATGCTTGGTTCAGACCCTGTTGAAGATGATTTTTGGTAAACCCAATCCTTGTAATCTTGGCAAGTATGATATCAAATGACAAGTGACAAGCAATAATCATTCTTGTTGTTTTAACCAAACTTCCAAATCTGCTATTGTTGCAAAATCAAATAAAACATTTCTCATGGCTTCTAATTTTGGTAAAGATAATACCTGAATTTCGGCTATTAGTGATGAATTAACGTCACCAAAGCGATAATTGAGAAAACTGGTAATCCATTTGACAGCTTCTTCTTTTTTACCTTTTTGTAAAATATCCTGATAAATGACTGACTCTTGCATAATATCCTCCCGTAAAAATTGACGAACTAAATCTTTTTCAAATTTCAAGCCCGCTAAAATCTCTGTACACCCTGCTATATTTTGTCTTTCTTCCCTATTAGGAATATTAGCAATTTTTTCAGCAACCTGCTTTAGTAATGTAGATGGTGAATTGGTGCGGGTCAACGAGATACCTGTACCAATTGAAGTCTCTGAAATTTAGGAGCCTCAAACTAGAATCATCAATCATGAATGCCAATGTAATAGTAATTTTTTAAAACGGTAGCATCTGTGTAAGCGATCGCTTATAATGTGTTTTAAATAAAGGTTGCATAAATTCATTGCCTGTAGCTAAGACACAACCACTTGTGAGTAATTACGGCAGAGCATCTTACTAAAAATAATTCAAGTATGGGAAAAGTTATTGGGATTGACTTAGGGACTACAAATAGTTGTGTCGCTGTTTTGGAAGCTGGGCAACCAAAAGTAATTGCCAACTCCGAAGGTGGACGTACTACCCCTAGTATCGTAGCCTTTGGTAAAGCTAACGATCGCTTAGTCGGACAACTAGCCAAGCGACAAGCTGTAACCAATGCCGAAAACACAGTCTACAGTATCAAGAGATTTATCGGTCGTCGCTGGGAAGACACAGAATTAGAGCGCGGTCGTGTCCCTTATAATTGTATCAAAGGCAGGGATAACACCGTTGATGTCCAAATTCGCGCCCAAAACTACACACCCCAAGAAATATCCGCTATGGTCTTGAAAAAACTCAAGCAAGACGCGGAAAATTTCCTGGGGGACGAAGTAACAAAAGCCATAATTACCGTACCAGCATATTTTACAGATGCTCAAAGACAAGCCACAAAAGATGCAGGTACTATTGCTGGGCTAGAAGTATTAAGAATTATCAACGAACCCACCGCCGCCGCCCTAGCCTTCGGTTTAGACAAACAAGATCAAGAACAATTAATCCTAGTATTTGACTTAGGCGGAGGCACATTTGACGTATCTATCCTCCAACTAGGAGATGGAGTTTTTGAAGTTAAAGCCACCTGTGGTAATAATCATCTCGGCGGAGACGACTTTGATAATGCCATTGTCTGCTGGATGGTGGAGCGATTCCTGGCAGAAGAGAAGATAGACATTACCCAAGACAAAATGGCACTCCAACGCCTGCGAGAAGCCGCGGAAAAAGCCAAAGTCGAACTATCCAGCCTGGTTGTTACCTCCATTAACCTGCCATTTATCACGGCTGATGCCAGCGGACCCAAACATCTGGAAATGGAACTCAGCCGGTCCCAATTTGAAGAACTCACAGGGAGTTTAATCGAGGGGACAATCGCCCCCATAATGCAAGCTCTCAAAGATGCAGAAGTCAAACCACAGAATATAGATAAGATTATTCTAGTCGGGGGTTCTACCCGCATTCCTGCTGTTCAAAACGCCCTGATTAAATTTTTCAATGGTAAAACCCCAGATCATTCCGTCAACCCTGATGAAGCCGTAGCCTTGGGTGCAGCTATCCAAGCTGGGGTTTTGGCAGGGGAATTAGACACCCTGTTACTTTTAGATGTCACACCTTTATCTTTAGGGATTGAAACACTAGGAGAAGTATTCACCAAAATTATTGACCGGAATACCACCATACCCACCAGCAAAGCTCAAATATTTTCTACAGCCGTTGATGGTCAAAACTCCGTAGAAGTTCATGTCCTCCAAGGAGAGCGCGCTATGGCTAAAGATAACAAAAGTCTGGGCAAATTTCTCCTCAGTGGCATTCCCCCTGCTCCTCGCGGCGTTCCCCAAATTGAAGTCGCTTTTGAAATTGATGTGAATGGCATCCTCAAAGTTGCGGCGCAAGATAAAGGTACGGGTAGAGAACAGAGCATCCGCATTACAAGTACAGGCGGTTTAAGCAACAACGAAATTGAGCAAATGCGGAAACAAGCTGAATTATTCGCCGAGGAAGATCAAAGACGTAAAGAACTGGTAGCACTCAAAAACCAAGCTAATAATCTTTTGTTCACCTATAATTCAACATTACGGGATAATCCAGACTTGGTCAGTGAGCAATTGATGGCTGTGGCTAATCAGAAAGTTGAACAACTACAAGCCGCAATGAACAACTCCAATCTGTCCCCAGGGAAGTTTAAAACACTTTTAGAGGATTTCCAACAAACTATCTTTGCTATTGGTACAGACGTTTACAACCAGGCTAGTGAGGAAGATTCTAAATCAGAAGATGTGACGCAAATCAATCTCACAGAAGAATATCATTCTTCCTTACCCAACTCACAAATACCACAATTCAACGTTGATTTAGATGAAGAAAATAACTCACAAGTTGATTATGAGACCATAGACTAGTACCGCAAGGCGGAAGTCAAAAGTCAAAAGTCAAAAGTCAAAATGAAGACAGTATAGGCTTTTGGAGGATTTAGAATGGTTCATTCACTTACGCCACAGCGTACTAGTACCGCAAGGCGGAAGTCAAAAGTCAAAAGTCAAAAGTCAAAAGTCAAAATGAAGACAGTATAGGCTTTTGGAGGATTTAGAATGGTCCATTCACTTACGCCACAGCGTACTAGTACCGCAAGGCGGAAGTCAAAAGTCAAAAGTCAAAAGTCAAAATGAAGACAGTATAGGCTTTTGGAGGATTTAGAATGGTTCATTCACTTACGCCACAGCGTAATAGAAATTTACCATGCCAAATATCTGCTTAACACAGGCATACCATATACCTAGCCAAAAGTATAGGTTGGGTTTTCCACATTTAATAGTACGGCTAGTACCTATAATCAATAGGTGGGTTTTCCACACTTCAATAGCACAATAATATAGCAGGAACGATTTAATGTAATTTGTCTTTACGAACAGCGGAAAAATCCCAGACAAAACCCTGGTCTAGGAAAAATAAGGACAGATTTACTCTTTTCTAGACGCTTAAGCAACCACTTTAAACATACCCTATGATCATTATTGTGGACACTAATGCCAAGAAAATAATAATTATTAACAAAAATTAAAAAAGAGCATGACTAACGCTAATCCCCGCTATTTGCACTCCTAAAAGTCTGTATTCTTGTTAAAGTGTTACCTTGAACCTATTAGCTAGTATTTTCTGTAATTCTGCTTCCTTCTAAATTTTAACCTTGCTATATGGCCCGAGACTATTATGAAACCCTGGGTGTCTCTCGTGACGCCGAGAAAGAAGAGATTAAACAGGCTTATCGCCGCCTAGCCCGAAAGTATCACCCAGATGTAAATAAAGAATCTGGGGCAGAGGAACGATTTAAGGAAATTAACCGCGCCTACGAAGTCCTGTCTGAACCAGAAGTTCGCGCCCGTTATGACCGCTTTGGTGAAGCAGGTGTTTCTGGCGCGGCTGCGGCTGGTCCTGGTTTCCAGGATATGGGTGACATGGGTGGTTTTGCCGATATCTTTGAGAGCATTTTCAGCGGCTTTGCTCCAGGTGGACAACCCCAACAAAGACGGCGGAGCGGACCAGTACGGGGCGATGATCTGCGCTTAGACCTGAAATTAGATTTTCGGGAAGCGGTATTTGGTGGAGAAAAGGAAATTCGGATTTCCCATTTAGAAACCTGTGAAGTTTGTACTGGTTCTGGAGCTAAATCAGGAACTCGCCCCCGGACTTGTAGCACCTGTAGCGGTTCAGGTCAAGTTAGACGGGTAACGAGAACTCCTTTTGGTAGCTTTACCCAAGTATCAACTTGTCCCACCTGTGATGGCACAGGAACAGTGGTGGAAGATAAGTGTAATGCTTGTGATGGTAAGGGCGCAAATCAGGTTACAAAGAAACTGAAAATTAATGTTCCCGCCGGTGTGGACAATGGCACAAGACTACGGATTTCCCAAGAAGGAGATGCGGGTCAACGGAATGGTCCTCCAGGTGATTTATACGTTTACTTGTTTGTCAATGAAGATGAAGAATTTCATCGTGAGGGCATTAATGTTAGCTCGGAAATTAAAATTAGCTACTTACAAGCGATTTTAGGTTGCCGATTGGAGGTAAATACGGTAGATGGACCTGTGGAGTTAATTATTCCCTCTGGAACTCAACCGAATACAATCATGAAATTAGAAAATCGTGGTGTTCCCCGTCTGGGTAATCCTGTGAGTCGTGGTGATCATCTGTTGACGGTGTTAATTGATATTCCCACGAAGATCATCCCAGAGGAACGAGAACTACTGGAGAAGTTGGCTAAAATTAAGGGAGACAGAACTGGTAAGGGTGGTTTAGAAGGTTTCTTAGGAGGCTTGTTTAAGTCATGATTGGGTCTTCTGTATTCACCCCTGATGCTCAACTCGATTTACGTGGTACTCCTTGCCCGATTAATTTTGTGCGGACAAAATTATTTCTGGAAAAGATGCCTCCTGGCGATTTGTTGGAAGTCTGGTTAGATCCGGGTGAACCGATAGAACAAGTTCCTGATAGTCTGACAATGGCTGGTTATCAAGTGGAACAAATTACAGATTGTACTGGCTATTTTTCCCTGGTTATCCGTCGTCCGGTTACTGTGGCATGACAGGGGAAAATATTTCTACTAAACAGTTATTGGGTACGGTGTTAGCTGTACAGGCTAATTTTTATCGGGTGCAGATGGATGAAGTAGAAGGAGTCAGCACTTCGGCTTCGCTCAGTGAACAGTCAGGAGTTCAGGAGTTCAGGAGTTCAGAAATAATAGAAAGTTCTTCCTCCCCTTCTTCGCTGTCACCTGTTCCCTGTCACCTGTCACCTTCTTCCCCTTCTTCGCTGTCACCTGTTCCCTGTCACCTGTCACCTTCTTCCCCTTCTTCGCTGTCACCTGTTCCCTGTCACCTGTCACCTTCTTCCCCTATCCTCCTCTGTACAAGAAGAACGCGCTTAAAAAAGATTGGTCAGCAGGTGATGGTGGGCGATCGCGTAATTATTGAAGAACCAGATTGGGCAGGGGGACGGGGGGCTGTGGGTGAGGTTTTACCGCGTCATAGTCTATTGAATCGCCCAGCGATCGCTAATGTCAATCAAATTCTCCTGGTTTTTGCGGTTGCAGACCCGCCTTTAGAACCTATTCAATTGAGTAGATTTTTAATTAAGGCTGAGTCTACAGGAGTTGATGTGCTGTTATGTTTGAATAAATGTGATTTAGTCTCTTTAGAAGAAAAACAGCAAATTAGCGATCGCTTACTGGCTTGGGGTTATCAACCTTTATTTATTAGCGTTCAAAACAACATTAATATTAACCAAATAGCCACATATTTGCAGGATAAAATTACTGTGATTGCTGGTCCTTCTGGTGTGGGAAAATCCAGCTTGATTAATAGTTTGATTCCCGATATCAACCTGCGGGTGGGGGAAGTTTCCGGTAAATTAGCCCGTGGTCGCCATACTACCCGTCATGTAGAATTATTTGAAATGCCTACAGGTGGATTATTAGCAGATACTCCTGGTTTTAATCAGCCAGATTTAGATTGTAGTCCCGAAGAATTAATTCACTATTTCCCAGAAGCAAGAAAACGCCTAGCTGCGGCTCATTGTCGCTTTAGTGATTGTATCCATAAAGATGAGCCAAACTGTGCTGTGAGTGGTGACTGGGAACGATATCAGCATTATTTAGAATTTCTGGATGATGCGATCGCTTATCAAAGCCATATTAACCAACAAGCTGACCCGGAATCAAGTCTGAAATTAATATCTAAAGGTAAAGGTCAAAGTCAGTACGAACCAAAACTGGAAAGTAAAAAATATCGCCGAATTTCTCGTAAAACCCAATTACAAGATTTACAGGAGTTATATCGAGACAGTGAGGATTAAGAGGGTGTTTGAAAAGTTATGGTTGATGTATCAAATATTTTTTACCCCACCCTAACCC